>CAZSQE010000397.1:0-2737 GCA_964608905.1 uncultured bacterium
GTGGGTGAACCAGGGCGGCGATCTGTGGGCGCTGGGCGGCGGCTTCGGCAACGCCGTGACCGCCTACTGGAACGTCGGCGCCAACGACCTGAACGGCGTGCGCACCTACACCAGCCTGACGAACGCGCTCGCGCCCGTGGCCGACCTCCTGCCGGGGCGGTTCATGTACGACCTGGTCCACTGGCGCTCGGAGTTCCGGGTGTTCAACGGCTTCATCCGCTTCGCCCGGCTGGACCAGCGCGACCCGACCAGCAGCCTCCCGTCCGCGTGGAAGGGCCGGGCGCTGGCGGACCCGCGCTACTACGCCCTGCCGGTCCAGCTGCAGTCGCGCACGCCCGCCACCGACCCGCTGTCGCTGGCGCCGTACCGGACGAACTCGGACTACTACATCAACAACCAGGCGTACAGCCAGGTGGGCATCAGCATCGAGTACCTGGCCTACGAGAACCGCGTCCTCGAGACCATCCAGGTGACGCCCGACTCGAGCGTCGAGTACTCGGCGCTGGACACGCTGTACAACGCCTACGCTCCGGCCTACCCGGGGCAGCTGCTGCAGCCGGGGCAGGGCGTGAACGCGCTCATGACGTACTACAAGGGCGGCGAGAACGGATCGGTGATGTTCCTGGGGTCGAGCATCTGGGACCACCGGCGCACGCACTGCCAGGGGCTGGTGGACTTCGTGCTGGGCCAGATGTGGGGCATGACGAGGAACACGGTGGCGTCGAGTCCGTCGCCGGCCCGGACCGCAAGGCCCGCGGTGACGGCGGCCGCCACCGGCGGCCGTCTTGCCGCCATCGGCACCGGCCCTTATCTTCATGCGGTGCAGGCGCGCGGGCCGGCCGGCGGGCGGCCGGGACCGGCGCCGGGCCGCCAACCGGAGAACCCACCACGGCCTCGTTCTGGATCGCGCTGATCGTCGGCTTCCTCGTGCAGGGCTACAAGGGCGTGGCCTACTTCGTCGCGCACCGGCGCTGGAACCTGCGTCGCTTCGTGCAGACCGGCGGCATGCCCTCCGCCCACGCCGCCGCCGTCTCGGCCCTCACGGTGTCGGTGGGGCTGAGTGAGGGCTTCACCTCGGTCCTGTTCGGCGTGACCCTCTACTTCAGCCTCGTCATCATGTACGACGCCGCCGGGCTGCGCCGCTCGGCCGGCCAGCACGCCGCCATCCTGAACCGCCTGGTCGAGGAGCGCTTCGCCCACCTGCAGGAGGGCACGCACCGGCTCATGGAGCTGCTCGGGCACACCCCGCTCGAGGTGGCGGTCGGCGCGCTGCTGGGCGTGGCCAGCGCCCTGGCCTGGCACTGGATCGTGCCGTGAGCCGGCTCGAGGGCATCCACTCGCCGGACGACCTCAAGCGCGTCCGCCGCGCCGACCTGCCCGCCCTGGCGGCCGAGATGCGCCACGTCATCGTCCAGACCGTGGCCCGCCGCGGCGGGCACCTCGGGGCCAACCTCGGGGTGGTCGAGCTGACGCTCGCCCTGCACCGGGTGTTCGACTCGCCGCGCGACAAGATCGTCTGGGACGTCGGCCACCAGTGCTACCCCCACAAGCTGCTGACCGGGCGGTACGGGCGCTTCGACACGCTGCGCGCGCGCGGCGGCGTCGCCGGCTACCCGCGCCCGGCGGAGAGCGAGCACGATCCGTTCGGGGCCTCGCACGGCAGCACCTCGATCTCGGCGGCGCTGGGCTTCGCCGTGGCCCGCGACCTGCGCGGCGGCGACGAGCACGTCGTCGCCGTCATCGGCGATGGCGCTCTCACCGGCGGGCTGGCCTACGAGGGCCTCAACAACGCCGGCGAGCTGCAGAAGCGCCTCATCGTCGTGCTCAACGACAACGAGATGAGCATCGCCCCCAACGTCGGGGCGATCGCCCGCTACCTGACCAAGCTCACCACCAGCCGCATCTACCGGCGCTTCGAGCGCGACGTCTGGGAGCTGCTGGGCAAGCTGCCGCCGGGGCTGCGGGCGCGCGAGGGGGCGCGGCGCATCAAGGAGGGCCTGCAGAACCTGTTCGTGCCGACGGTGCTGTTCGAGGAGCTGGGGCTCAAGTACTTCGGGCCCATCGACGGCCACGACCTCGACGTGCTCGAGGAGACGCTGACCGACCTGAAGCGCTTCGAGGGCCCGACCCTGCTGCACGTGGTGACCACCAAGGGCAAGGGCTACGGCCCGGCCGAGCAGGACCAGACCGCCTTCCACGGCGTGGGCGTGTTCGACCCGGAGACCGGGGAGTCCAGCCCCGGCGCGCGCAAGACCTACACCCAGGTCTACGGCGAGACCGCCGTCGAGGTGGCGGCCGAGAACCCCCAGGTGGTGGCGGTGAGCGCGGCGATGACCGACAACACCGGGCTGCGCCCCTTCGCCCGGCGCTTCCCCGAGCGCTTCTTCGACGTCGGCATGGCCGAGGAGCACGCCGTCACCTTCGCCGGCGCCCTCGCGGCCGGCGGGCTCGTGCCGCTGACCACCATCTACTCCACCTTCCTGCAGCGGGCCATCGACCAGGTCATCCACGACGTGGCGGTGCAGGGCCGCTCGATCGTGCTCATCGTGGACCGCGCCGGGCTGGTGGGGGAGGACGGGGCGCCGCAGCACGGGGCCTTCGACCTCACCTACCTGCGCATGATCCCCGGCATGACGCTCATGGCGCCGCGCGACGGGGCCGCGCTGCGCGACATGGTGTGGAGCGCGGTTCGCATGCAGGCGACCGCGCCCGGCCCGGTCGCGGTGCGCTTCCCCCG
>CAZSQE010000398.1:0-2729 GCA_964608905.1 uncultured bacterium
AGTCGGTGTCGCGCGCGCTGCTCGACGCCGCGCGCGACACCGACTACCTCGCCCTGCTCGCCTACCTGCACGCCACGCCCGCGATCCACGCGCGGCTCGGGCGCGTGCGCGCCGCCGCCGCGGGCGGCACCGGGATGGCCACCACGCTCGGCTACGGCCCGCGCTTCCTGCACTCGACCGGGCAGCTCCACAAGGGCGGCCCCGACACCGGGATCTTCCTGCAGCTCACGGCCGCCGAGGGGCCCGACCTGGACATCCCCGGCGAGCGCTACAGCTTCGGGATGCTGCGGCGCGCCCAGGCCGAGGGCGACCTGCAGACGCTGGCGCGGCGCGGGCGCCGTGTGCTGCGCCTCGACCTCGGGGCGGACCCGGCGGGAGCCCTCGAGGCGCTGGCGGAGGCGCTCGAGCGCGGCCCAGCGGTCTGACGCCGGCCGCCCCGGGCGCCTTGGACGCGGGGCGGCCGGCCGCGTATCATCTTCGCTCGCTTCCCTCCTGAACACCCACACTTCCACGGGAGATCCAATGCTCCGAGCCGTCCTGACCGTGCTCTTCGCCCTCCTCATGGCCGCGCCGGGCCTCGCCCAGACGCCGGACGCGCAGAGCCTGCTCCAGCGCGCGGGCGACGCCTACCGCGCCCTGTCCAGTTACCACGTCGAGGGCATGATGGACGTCCGGCAGGTGGCCGGCGACGGCGCGGAGCAGACCCTGCAGGCCCCGCTCGTCATGGCCGGCGACCGCTCCGGCCGCGTGCGGCTCGAGGTCCGTCACGCGCAGGCGGGCGTGCTCGTCGTCTCGGACGGGCGGACGCTCTCCACCTTCATGGCGCCGCTGGGGCAGTACATGCAGAAGCCCGCGCCGCCCCACGCGGACAGCGCCGCCGTGCCGGTGCCGCCGCAGGGCTCGCCGCTGCAGCGCTACTTCGTCCTGCCGCAGGGCGTGCGGAGCGCCACGGTCGAGGGCACCGCGGCGGTGGACCTCGGCGGGCAGAGCCGCGACTGCTGGGTCGTGCGCTGCGACGTGACCCCCGAGCAGGCGCTCGCCGCCGACAGCGCCGCCCTGTCCCTCAACTTCCTCTGGCTCGACCGCGAGCGCGGGCTCGTCCTGCGCGACAGCTCGGTGCTCACCCTGCACGAGCCGATGAGCGGCGCGGTCCAGGTCACGACCCGCACGCTGCACATCACCCACCTGGCCGTGGACGCGCCGCCGCCCGACTCGGTGTTCACGTTCACGCCGCCGGCCGGGGCGAAGCTGGTGAGCGCCTTCGGCTCGCCGCAGGGCATGGCGCTGGCCGAGGAGTTCGAGGGCAAGCCCGCGCCCGCCTTCACCCTCACCGGCGTCAAGGGCAGCACCGTGTCGCTGGCCAGGTACAAGGGCAAGGTGGTGCTGCTCGACTTCTGGGCGACCTGGTGCCGCCCCTGCCGCATCGAGATGCCGCTGGTGCAGAAGCTCTACGACGAGTTCAAGGCGAAGGGCCTGGTCGTCTTTGGCGTCAACCTGATGGAGGAGCCGGGCCAGGTGAAGCGTTTCCTCGCCGACAACGGCATCTCCTTCCCCATCCTGCTCGACCGCGAGGGCAAGGTCGCGAAGGACTACAAGGCCGAGGGCATCCCCACGCTGGTCATCGTCGGCAAGGACGGCAAGGTCTCGTCCTACTTCACCGGCCTGCGCGAGGAGGAGGTGCTGCGCGAGGCCCTCGCCAAGGCGGGGATGAAGTAGCGGGCCGCCGGCCGCCGCACTCCCGTCCCCGGGCGCCGTTCCCTCGCGGAGCGGCGCCCGGGGCGTTCCAGGGCCGGCTCAGCCCCCCGCGAACCAGCGCGCGGCCTGCGCCAGGTCCACGTTGCCGCCGGAGAGGATCACGCCCACGCGCTTGCCCTCGGCGCGGACCTTGCCGGTGAGCAGCGCGGCCAGGCCCAGCACGCCGGTGGGCTCCACCACCAGCTTCGTGCGCTCCCAGGCGAAGCGCATGGCCTCGATCAGTGCCGCGTCCGGGACGCTCGTCATGTCGTCCACGTGGCGCCGGATCATCGCGAAGGTGAGCGGGCTGGCCGACGGGGTGCGCGCGCCGTCGGCGATGGTGTCGGGCGGCTCGATGCGCACGAGCCGGCCCTCGCGGAACGAGCGGCACACGTCGTCGCCCGCCTCCGGCTCGACGCCGACGACGCGGCAGCGCTCGCCCAGCCGCAGGTCGGCGGCCAGCGCCGAGCCGGAGATGAGTCCGCCGCCGCCCACCGGCACGAGCAGCAGGTCGAGCGGCCCGGCGTCCTCGATCAGCTCGGCGGCGGCGGTGCCGGCCCCGGCGACGATGTCGGGGTGGTCGAAGGGCGGCACCAGCGTGAGCCCCCGCTCGGCGGCCAGCCGGTGCGCCAGCGCCTCGCGCGGCTCGCCCGCGCGGTCGTGGAAGACCACCTCGGCGCCGTAGCCGCGCGTCGCCTCGAGCTTCGGCCGCGGCGCGAAGCTCGGCATGACGATGAGCGCCGGGGCGCCGAGCAGGCGCGCCACCAGCGCCACCGCCTGGGCGTGGTTGCCCGAGGAGTAGGCGATGACGCCGCGCGCCAGCGCGTCGGGCGCGAGCCGCGAGATGGTGTTGTAGGCGCCGCGGAACTTGAACGCCCCCATGCGCTGCAGGTTCTCGCACTTGAGCAGCACGGTGGCGCCGGTGCGCTCGTCCAGTGTGCGCGAGGTGGCGACCGGCGTGCGGTGCGCGACGCCGCGGACGCGCCGCACCGCGT
>CAZSQE010000399.1:0-2718 GCA_964608905.1 uncultured bacterium
GCGCGACGCGCTGGCGCGCTACCGGGCCATCGCCGCGGCCGGCGGCTGGCGGCCGCTGCCGCCCGGTCCCGTCCTGAAGCGCGGCGCCGCGGGCGCGGGCGTGCTCGCCCTGCGGCGCCGGCTGGCGGCCGAGGGCGACTCGACCGGCCGTTCGCCCGAGTTCGACGCGGCGCTGGCGCGCGCGCTGCGCGCCTTCCAGGCGCGGCACGGGCTGCGCGAGAGCGGCACGGTGGACTCGGCCACCCGTGCCGCGCTGAACGTGAGCACGGCCGACCGCGTGCGGCGGATCGCCGTGAACCTGGAGCGCGAGCGCTGGCTGCCGGCCGAACTGCGCGAACCGCACGTCGTCGTCAACGTGCCCGACTTCCACCTCGAGGTGCGCGACAGCGGGCGCGTCGCGCTGCGCAGCCGCGTGGTGGTGGGCGAGCCGCGCAACCCGACGCCGAGCTTCAGCGCCCGGCTGGGCACGATCGTCCTCAACCCGACGTGGCGGCTGCCGCGACGCATCGTGGTCGAGGAGACGGTGCCCGACTTCGCGCGCGACACGAGCTGGTTCCGGCGCCACCAGATGCGCGTCATGTACATGCGCACGCCGCAGCCCATCCGGGTCTCCCCGCACGGCGTGGACTGGGCCGCGGCCGAGGAGGACACCTTCGGCTACCTCGTCGTCCAGGACCCCGGCCCCGAGAACCCGCTCGGGCGCATCAAGCTCATGTGCCCGAACCCCCACGACGTCTACCTGCACGACACGCCGGCCAAGGGCTACTTCTCCGCCGCGGTGCGCGCCTACAGCCACGGCTGCGTGCGGGTGCAGGAGGCGCGGCCGCTGGCCGAGTGGCTGCTGGCGCGCGACACGCTGGTGGCCGAGCGCGCGAACCTGTGGCGCGGCAAGCCGCGGCCGCGGGACGTGCGCGACTCGCTCGACGCGGTCATCGACAGCCTGGCCACGCGCTGGGTGGCGCTGCGCGAGCGGGTGCCGGTGCACTTCCTCTACCGCACCGCCTGGGTGGACTCGGCCGGTGCGGTGCAGTTCCGCGACGACCTCTACGGGCTCGACCGCCGGCTCGCGGAGGCGCTGCGCGACGGGAAGGCGGCGCGCTTCGTGCTGAACCCGCCGGTCGAGTGGGGCGAGAAGCACCGGACCACCCCGGTGGTGCCCGTGCCGCTCGCCGCGACCAAGCCCGCTCCCCTGAAGCGGGTACCGGCGGAGCGCGCGGGCCGCTGAGCGGCCGGGACACGGCGGCCCGCGGTGGGGCATTCCCCGCCGCGGGCCGCTCCGTTGCGCGTGGCGCCTACTGGTTCATGCTCTCGAGGAACTTCCGGTTCGTCTTGGTGTCGGCCAGCTTGGTGATGAGGAACTCCATCGCCTCGACCGGGTTCAGCTCGTTCAGGAACTTGCGCAGGATCCAGATGCGCTGCAGCATCTCGGGCGACAGCAGCAGCTCCTCCTTGCGGGTGCCGGAGCGGTTGATGTCGATGGCCGGGAAGATGCGCCGGTCGGCGAGCTTGCGGTCGAGCACCAGCTCGGAGTTCCCGGTGCCCTTGAACTCCTCGAAGATGACCTCGTCCATGCGCGAGCCGGTCTCGATGAGCGCGGTGGCGATGATGGTGAGCGAGCCGCCGCCCTCGATGTTGCGCGCCGCGCCGAAGAAGCGCTTGGGACGCTGCAGGGCGTTGGCGTCCACGCCGCCGGAGAGGATCTTGCCCGAGTGCGGCACCACCGTGTTGTGGGCGCGGCCGAGGCGGGTGATGGAGTCGAGCAGGATGACGACGTCGCGCCGGTGCTCGACCAGGCGCTTGGCCTTCTCGATGACCATCTCGGCCACCTGCACGTGGCGCTCGGCCGGCTCGTCGAAGGTCGAGGAGATGACCTCGCCGTTGACGGTGCGCTGCATGTCGGTGACCTCCTCGGGCCGCTCGTCGATGAGCAGCACGATGAGCACGACCTCGGGGTGGTTCTCGGTGATGGCGTTGGCGATCTTCTGCAGCAGGATGGTCTTGCCCGCCTTGGGCGGCGAGGTGATGAGCGCGCGCTGCCCCTTCCCCACCGGCGACAGCAGGTCGATGATGCGCGTCTCGATGCAGCGGTCCTTGGTCTCGAGGTTGAGCTTATCCTGCGGGTAGAGCGGGGTGAGGTTGTCGAAGAGGATCTTCTCCTTCGCCACCTCGGGGCTCTCGAAGTTGATGGCCTCGACGCGCAGCAGCGCGAAGTAGCGCTCGCCCTCCTTGGGCGGACGCACCTGGCCGGAGACGGTATCGCCGGTGTGCAGGTCGAAGCGCTTGATCTGCGAGGGCGAGACGTAGATGTCGTCCGGGCCGGGCAGGTAGTTGTAGGTCGGCGAGCGCAGGAAGCCGTAGCCCTCGGGCAGGATCTCGAGCACCCCCTCGGCGAAGATCAGGCCGTTCTTCTCGGTCTGGGCCTCGAGGATCTTGAAGATGAGCTCCTGCTTGCGCAGTCCGCTGGTGCCCTCGATCTGCAGCTCCTGGGCGAGGCGCAGCAACTCGGACATGGTCCGGGCCTTGAGCTGCTGGAGCTCCATGGTCTGCTGGGCGGTGGGCGTGGTGGGAGTCGCGGTCTGTTCCATGGTTCGCCTTCGGTGGCCGGCGGCCGCCCCGGGGGAACGCGCATCGGCCGATGACCGATCGCTTCAGCCCACGGACGGCGGGTGGTGGAGGTGAGAGGCTCGCTCGGGAAAGGGGATGCGAATCCTGTTCGGT
>CAZSQE010000400.1:0-2716 GCA_964608905.1 uncultured bacterium
GGCGAAGGACCGCGCCGCCCTCGACGCCGCGGTGCGGGACGACGCCGACGGCTGGTTCGCGGCCATCGCCGGGCACGACGACTCGACGCGCATCTGCGGCTTCGCTCCGACCTACCTGCTGCTGCGCGCCGCCGGCGGCGAGGAGGGGCTGGGCCCGGGCCGGCTGCTGCGCTACCAGCAGTCGGACGAGCCGGACGGCTCGATGGTCAGCACCGCCGCCGTCGTCTGGCCCTAGCGCACGTCCCGCGGCCGCGGCCAGGGGAGTAGGCGCGGCACGCGCCGGCGGTACTCCCGGTACGCCTCGCCGAAGTGGGCCTCGAGCAGCGGCTCCTCGATGCGTGCCTGGATGGCGAACGGCACGACCATCAGCACCGCCAGCGCCAGAGTCAGCAGGCTGTCCCACGCCAGCGCGGCGCCGAGCAGCATCGCCAGCAGCCCGGTGTACATCGGGTGGCGCGTGACGGCGTAGGGCCCGTCGCTCGCCAGCTCGTGCCCCACCTTCACGCCGAGCGTCCCGGTGAACCAGCGCCCGAGCCGCAGCCGCGCCCAGAGCGCGAGCCCGGCGCCGAGGAACACGAGCAGCGTGCCCGCCACCGCCAGCGCCCCCTCGTGCGCGGGCGGGAAGAGCCGACGGTCCAGGTGAAACAGGAACACGGCCAGCGCCCAGAAGAGCACGAGGTCGATCTCCACGCTCAGCAGGATGAGCCGCTCGCGCAGCCGGTTCGACACGTAGGCCTGGCGGAAGGTGCGCAGCGGCGCGTCGAGCACGACGAGGACCAGCAGGCCGATCAGCACCAGGCAGGCGAGGCGCAGGGACTCGATCATCGGGACCCCCCGGGAGAGAACCGGTACCCGACGGCAGCATAGCGCCGGTGGGCATGCCGGGAGCAAGAGGGGCGCGTTCCGACCCGGGCCCGCGCCGAGCCCATGGACCGGGCGGTCGGCCACGTCCCCCGTCTCCCCCGATTCGGTCTGCCCCCGCGCCCGGTCTGGACCGTGCAAGAATATTGGCTATTGACAGGTTTTCGGGCTCGCGTGCCGTTCCGACCGGCGCTCCGTTCTGGCGGTTCACCAGAACGCGTACGCCGGGCGTGGGCGCGATTTCGAGCCTGTCTTTGAAATCGCGCTCGGACTGCGTCGCGTCGTGCGGCGTGCGAGCGTCTGAGAGAGCCGAAATCGCGTGTGCTATGAATACGTGCGCACGCCCCCGTGACCCGCCCCCGCGGAGTCACGAAGATGCCCAGCTACACGCTCTCCCACCTGTCCGACCAGTCCCTGCTCCGCGAGCTCCGGTCGCTCGTATCCCAGGACCGCGCCA
Source organism: uncultured bacterium (assembly GCA_964608905.1). Lineage (GTDB taxonomy): Bacteria > Eisenbacteria > RBG-16-71-46 > RBG-16-71-46 > RBG-16-71-46 > JANXPZ01. The sequence goes on from CAZSQE010000400.1 coordinate 1,319, forward strand.
CCACCGCGCTCTTGATCGCGCACCTGGGCGAGGTCGACTCGCGCCGGCTCTACGCGCCGGCCGGTTACCCCTCGATGTACGAGTACTGCCTCCGGGAGCTGCGCTTCTCCGAGCAGACCGCCTTCAAGCGCATCCGGGTGGCGCGGGTGGCCCGGCAGTTCCCGGTGGTCTACGGCATGCTCGCCGACGGACGTCTGAACCTGAGCGCCGTCGTCATGCTCACGGGCTACCTGATGTCCGAGAACGGCGAGGATCTGTTGGCGGCGGCCGCCAACCAGGGTCGCGCGGGCATCGAGCGGCTCATCGCCGAGCGCTTCCCGCAGCCGGACCTGCCGAGCCTCGTCGTGCCGGTGGAGCCGCTGATGTCTCCTTTTGGAGTGTCCGCGCGGACAGTAAAGTTCAGTCCCACTGAACTCCCGGCCCCGGCATCGACCGTGGCGCCTTCGCCCGCGCCCCCGGCTCCTCCCGCGCGGGTCGCGCCCCTCGCTCCGCAGCGCTTCGGCGTTCAGTTCACCGTGGACCAGGAGACGCACGACGACCTGCTCTACGCGCAGGCCCTGCTCGGGCACGCCGTGCCCAACGGCGACGTGGCCCAGGTCTTCGCCCGGGCGCTCAAGACCCTCATCGCCAAGCTCGAGCAGCAGAAGTTCGCGAAGACCGAGCGTCCCCGGCCCTGCCGGCCCAGCGAGCACGCGCGGCAGATCCCGGCGGACGTGAAGCGCGCCGTGTGGGAGCGCGACGCGGGCCGCTGCACGTTCGTGAGCGAGAGCGGTCACCGGTGCGAGTCATGCACCCGGCTCGAGTTCGACCACGTGGAACCCGTGGCCACAGGGGGCCACGCCACGGTGCAGGGCCTTCGCCTGCGCTGCCGGGCGCACAACCAACTCGAGGCCGAGCGGGCGTTCGGGCGCGACTTCATGAACGCGAAGCGCGACCAGGCGCGCCGGGAGCAGGAGCAGCGCGGGACAGAGGCGCAGCGGACCCCAGGCGGGAAGCAGCCGCTTCCCGAGCACGCGGCCGAGGTCGTCCCGTGGCTGCGGACGCTGGGATTCAAGGCCGAGGAGGCCCGGCAACTGGCTGTCACCTGCGAGGACATGCCGGACGCCCCGCTGGAGCAACGCGTCCGCCACGCCCTGAAGTGCTCGGCGCGGTCCGCACCGAAGCACGTGGCCTGACGCCGGGTGCCCCGGCTCGGGCCGCCCCCGTCACGCCATCGTGAGCCCTGCTCGTCGACACAAGGGCGCTGCTTGCCACCGGCTCGCCGCGACCGCGGCGTGCTCGCCGGGCCGGCGACCCGCTCGCCAGGCTCACATGGTGATTGCCGGGTCCGAGCGCGGATTGCTACCCTCCCGGGCGTCCCACCACGCCCGAACGGAGGTCCCATGGCCGTCGTGCCCC
>CAZSQE010000401.1:0-2712 GCA_964608905.1 uncultured bacterium
CGCTCTACCTGCTCCAGGGCGCCGCGGGCCTGCCCGTCTTCGCCGGCGGCCTCGGCGGCGCGTGGCTCCTCGCCGGCCCGAGCGGCGGCTTCCTCGCCGCCTTCCCGCTGGCGGCGGCCGTCACCGGGGCGCTGGCGGAACGCGGCTGGGACCGGCGCTTCGCCGGCACGCTGGCGGCCATGCTGCTGGGCAGCGCCGTGATCCTGCTCGCGGGCGCGGCGTGGCTGGCGCGCTTCCTGCCGCCGGCGCAGGCGCTGGCCGCGGGCGTGTGGCCCTTCGTCCCCGGGGACCTGTTCAAGGCCGCGGCCGCGGCGCTCGCGCTGCCGGCGGCGTGGCGCGCCCTGCGGGGCCGGGCGGGCGCGTAGGGACGGGCGCGGACGGCCGAGGCTCGCACCGCAGCGACTCCATCATCGAGGACGCCATGAGACGCCTGGTACAGATCATCCTCTTCACCCCCGACGTGGACGCGATGCGCTCGTTCTACGAGGAGGGCCTTGGGCTGCGTCCGGTCTACGCCGGGCCGAACTGGACCTCCTACCGCACCGCCGGGGTGACCCTCGCGCTGCACCCGCTCGTGGGCGGGCACCGGCGGGAGATCGAGTTGACGTTCGACAGCCCCGACGTCGCGGCGGAGGTGGAGCGGTTCCGCAACTGGGGCGTGCACGCCGCGAGCGAGGTGCAGGGGCAGAGCTACGGGACCACGGCGCAGTTCCGCGACCCGGCGGGGAACCTCATCGCGCTGCGCACCGGCGGCGACCGCCCCGGCGACGCCGGACCGGTCGTGGGCAGCGTCATCCTCAACGTGGAGGGCCTCGACGCGGCCGTGGACTTCTACCGCGAGCACGTCGGGCTGGCCCCGTCCTACGTGAGCCCGCACTGGGTCGAGTTCGACGCCGGCGAGGTGCGGCTGGCCCTGCACCGGCGCGGCGCGGGGCTCCACCACCCGCGGCACGCCGACCACCCCGTCGCCTTCACGCTCGAGACCTTCGACCTCGAGGCGTGGGTGGAGGAGCTGCGGGAGCGGGACGTGGTGCTGGCGACGCGGCCGACCGAGCAGGACTTCGGGCTCTTCGCCGAGGTGGTGGACCCGGACGGCAACGTCGTCGTGCTGCGCGAGGCGGCGCCGCCGGGCACGCTCGAGGACGAACTCGCCGAGCCGTACGACGAGGACGCGTCGACGCACCAGGTCGCGATCCGCAAGCCGGTGAAGAAGGGCGCGAAGGCCATCAGCCGGCTGGCGGTGCGGCCCGAGTACCACGTGGCGAAGAAGCCGGCCGGGAAGCCGCTCTCGGGCACGACCTGCGCCGTCTCCTCGGCGCGCGGCGCCGGCCCCGGCCGCACGCGCCTCAAGCCGCACCGCACGGCGGACGAGAAGAAGACGCGGGCCAAGCCGGGCACGGGCCGTCTCAAGAAGGCGGAGCGCGCGACGGCGAGCCGTCAGCGCAGCGCGCGCGCGACGGCGAGCAAGGCGAAGCCGGTGAAGCGCGAGTCGGCGGGACGGGGCCGCAGGAAGCGCTGACGTCTCGACCAGCGGATGAAAGAGACGGGCGGACCGGGATCACCGGTCCGCCCGTCTCGCGTGGTCGCGCCGCGTCGCGTCCGTGCAGTGACAGAAAGCCCCGCGGAGACCTCGGCCATCCGTCCCCCGAGCGTGATGGCTCCGGCGTTCCGCGGGGCATTGAAGACGCCCCCGCCGAAGCGAACGACGCACGGGGGATTCGTCCTCGATGGGCGCGATTGTGCGCCAGACCGTAACAACACGCCATGTCTCAAGTTGGAGACGCTGTTGATTCCGGCCGCCATGCCTATAGAATGGCTCAACGGCATTGCGGCATCGGCGGTTGACGTTGCCCCTCCTGGCCTCCGGTGGTCGCGGTGCCCGCCCGGTCCCGCTTTCTGTCGGCGCCGCACTCCGTTCCCCCGACGGCCCCGGTCCGACGTTGGCTGTCCCTGATTCATGGTCGCCGCCCTCCGGTTTCCCTTCGGGAGCCTGGGGAGTGTTCTGCCGTCCGCCGTGACGGGAGGGTCAGCGCATGAAGCCGGACGTGCTGCTGGTGGAGGGAGACGGGGAACTGGGCCGCGCCCTGGCGAAGACGCTCGGGCGGCGTTTCGAGTGCTCCCACGTCTCGACACTGGACGAGGCCATGGCGGCCATCACCCGCAAGCCGTGGGCGGCCGTGGTCGCGAGCTACGACCTGGGCGACGACGGGACCGGCCTCGAGGTGCTGCAACTCGCGCGCACGAGCCTGCCGCGCGCGTTCCGCCTCCTGCACTCCACGATCCACTCCGCGGGCTTCGAGGAGGACGTGCGGCGGCTGGCCTGCCCCCACTTCGTCGCCGGCGCGTCGTCGTCGGCGCTGGCCGGCGTCCTCGAAAACGCGCTGGCGGAACTGCTCGCGCCGCCCTCGCTGGACCTCCCGGCCGACCTGCGGCCCATCCTCGACGACGTGATCCAGACCCGCTCCCCGGTGGTGCGCGAGTTCCTGCGCGCCCTGCGCGCGGCGGCCGAGTCGCACGCGCCGGTCTACCTCCACGGCGAGCCGACCACGGGCGTGACGCGCGCGGCCGCCACGCTGCGGCAGTGGCGCCGCGAGTGGAAGAAGCGGGCCGCGGCGGCGGCCGCGCCGCACGACGAGCCGGTGGTCGTCCTGCGCATGACGTCGCTGCGCGAGCGGCCGCAGGACCTGCCGCTGCTGGCGGCGCGATGCCTGC
>CAZSQE010000402.1:0-2711 GCA_964608905.1 uncultured bacterium
GAACGACTCCATCCTCCCGCCGCCCATGATGCGCGTGGGCGGGGCCGCCGCACAAGTCCGCCGCGCGCCGGTGGCCGCCCATGCTAGGCTCGATGGGTGATCCCGCCCGTCGCGCGTGTCGTCCGCATCGTCCTGCTCCTGCTGGCCGCGACGGCCGCGCCCTGCCCGGGGGCCGCGGAGGCGCCGGCCCCCGCTACGCCCGGCGCGTTCCCGGGCGACCCGGCGGTGCTGCGGCACTACCTCACCGCCCGGCTCCACGAGGAGCGCGAGATGGACGCCGAGGCCCTGGAGGAGTACCTGCGGGCGCTGGAGCTGGACCCCGGCCGGGCCGCCATCGAGCGCCGGATCGGCGAGGTGAGCGCCCGCCTGGGCGATTCCCGGCGCGCCCTGGAGTACGCCCGCCGGGCGCTCGAGCACGAGCCCGGCGACGCCCGGTCGCACTGGCTCGCGGGCAGCGCCCTGTTCAACCTCGGGCGCCCGACCGAGGCGCTCGGGTCCCTGCGGGCGGCGGTGGCCGCCGACCCGGAGCAGGCCGTCTACTGGCGCACCGTGGCACGGGTGGCCGACGCGCTCGAGCAGGTGGACGAGGCCGCGCTGGCCTGGCGACGGGTGGTCGAGCTGGACGATGGGGACGGAGAGGCGTGGTTCCAGTTTGCCGCGGCCGAGGCGCGCCTGGGGCACTTCGAGACCGCCGACTCGCTGCTGGCGGAGGCGGCCGCGCTCAACCCGGTGCGCCCCGGGATCCTCTTCCTGCGGGGCTGGGTCCAGGAGGGGTTGGGGCGGCCCGGCGAGGCGGTGGAGCTGTACCGCGAGCACCTGCGCGCTCACCCCGAAGACCAGGCCACGCGGCGACGCCTGGTGAACCTGCTCGCCCGCGACGGGCGCCACGCCGAGGCCTACCGCGAGGCCATCCTCGTGCGGCGCGCCCATCCCGACGACCCGGAGACCGTGGGGGTGGAAGCCGACCTGGCCCTCTTCGTGGGGGAGGCGGCGCGGGCCGCGGAACTGCTCGACCAGCTGCAGGCCGCCGCGCCGGACGACCCGACACCGGTCATGCACGCGGCGGGCATCCTGTCGCGCCACGGCCGCGCGCGCGAGGCGCTGGCCCGCACCGAGGCCTGGGCGGCGGCGCACCCCGGGGACTACCGCGGCGTGCTGCTGGTGGCACGCGGCCACTCGGACGCCGGCGACACGACCGCGGCGGTCGCCGCGGCGCGGCGCGCGGTGGCGATGGCCCCCGATTCGCTGGCGCCGCGCTTCATCCTGGGCGGGCTGCTGCAGGCGGCGCGGCGCTACGCCGCCGCCGAATCGGTCTGGGTCGAGGTCACGCAGCGCGCGCCGGCTGCGTCCCGCGCCGGCATGGAGCTGGCCTTTTGCCGCCAGGCGCAGGGCGACGTGGAGGGGGCGGTGAGTGCGCTCCGGGACGTGATCGCCCGCGAGCCCGATAACGCCTCGGCCCTCAACTTCCTCGGCTACCTGTTCGCCGATCGGAACCGGGACCTCGAGGAGGCGGAGACCCTCGTCCGCCGGGCCCTGGCCCTGGACCCCGACAACGGGGCCTATGTGGACTCCATGGGATGGGTCTACTATCGACTGGGCCGGCTGGAGGAGGCGCGCCGGGAGCTGGAGCGCGCCGTCGAGCTGACCCGCGGGGACCCGGTGGTCCTGGAGCACCTGGGCGACGTCTACAAGAGCTTGAACCTCAACGAGTTGGCCCGCGAACTGTACCGCAGGAGCCTGGACAGGCACCGGGATAACGAGCGGGTCAGGGCCAAGTTGTCGGAGCTGCGCTGAGCGCATGGAACCCCTTGTCCGCAGCGGTGTAGGAAGCGTGGGTGAGGAGCCTCTTGCCGATCGACCGTGATGTTGCGGCGCCTCCCGTCCTGAGCCTCTCGGACGAGGACCTCATGGACCGGGTGGCGCGGGACGACGAGAAGGCATTCACCGAGTTGGTGCGCCGCTTCCAGGGGCGGGTCATCAACCTGGTGAGCCGTGTCCTGAACGACCGGGAGTGCGCCGACGACCTCGCGCAGGAAGTCTTCGTCCGGGTGTACGTGCACCGGCGGAACTACCGGCACGGGTCGAGGTTCTCGACGTGGCTCTTCACCATCGCCGCCAACCTCGCGAAGAACGAGATCCGGCGGCGGGTGCGCAGGCGGAACTGGTTCAGTCTGGACGCGCTGCAGGAGATGCTGAAGGACAGCGCGATCCAGCTCGCCGACCCGACGGAGGGGCGTGAGAGCGCGCTCGAGCGCGAGCAGCTCCAGGCCGCGGTGGGGCGGGCGATCGCGACGGTGCCGGAGAAGTACCGGCTGGCCCTGGTCCTGCGGGACATCGAGGGCCTGCCGTACGAGGAGATCGCACAGGTGCTCGGCATCCCGGGCGGCACGGTCCGCTCGCGCATCAACCGGGCACGCGGGATGCTGAAGCGAAAACTCCAACCCCTGCTGGGGAAAGCGGAGACGTCATGAGCTGCGACCGGGCCCGCCGGCTCTTCGGGGCCTGCTGGGATGATGAACTGACGCACGCGGAGCGCGAGTGGCTCGAAGGCCACCTCGCCGCCTGCCCGGGGTGCCGGGGGGAGTACGACGCGTTCACGCGCTCGCTCGAGCTCGTCGGCAGCCTGCCCCGGGCCGAGGCCCCGCCCGACCTGGCCGAACGGGTGCTGGCGCGCTCGCGCCTGCACCGGCCGGTCTCGCTGCTGCTCGCCG
>CAZSQE010000403.1:0-2698 GCA_964608905.1 uncultured bacterium
CCGACGCCGAGCATCTCTACGACCGCACCAGGCACTACGACCGGCTGTCGGCGGCCTCGCTCTTGACCGGCGAGGCGCTCGTCGCCACGGCCGTGTGGCTGCGGTTCATCCGCCCGCGCCCCGACGCGCGGATCACCCTCGTCGCCGAGCCCGACCGATGCGCCGTCGCGCTGCGCTTCTAGCCCTGGCGCTGCTCGCCGCCGGCTGCAGCGAGCGGGCCCGCCTCAACCCCTTCGACCCCGCCAACCCGCACACCGGCGGGCGGCCCGCCGGCTTCGCCGCCGTGGCCGGCAACCAGAGCGTGCGGCTCGCCTGGGACTACGTCTCCTCCCCCACGCTCGTCGGCTACCAGGTCTTCCGCCTCGCGCCCGGCGACACCGGCTACCGCGCGCTCAGCGGCGTGATGCCGCCGACCCAGACCAGCCTCGGCGACTTCGGCCTGCTGAACGGCGCCGACCACCGCTACCGGCTCTACTTCGTGTTCGACGGCGGGCTCGGCGACCTGTTCGCCGAGGACGTCGCCACCCCCGGGCCGCTGCGCGCCTGGGTCGCCGACTACGGCGCGCGCGAGCTGGTGCGGCTGAGCGCCGACGGCCGGCACGTCGCCGAGTCGTTCGCGCCCGCGGGCGGCGCCTATCCCGTCGCGGTGGACGTGGACCCCGCCAGCGGGCGGGTGTGGGCCGTGGGCTCCGCCGGGGACGTCTGCGTGTACGAGCCCGGCAGCGGCCGGTCGACCGTGATCGGCCAGGCGCTCGGCACGCCCGCCTGCGTCGCCGTGGTCCCCGGCGACAGCTCCGCCTGGATCGGCGACGTGGACCAGGGCCGGCTCGTGCACCTCTACCCCTCGGGCGCGCCCGCCGAGCCGCCCGTGCTCACCGTGCTCGGCTATCCCGGCAGCGTCGCCATCGACGCCGCCGACGGTTCCATCTGGGTGGTGGAGCAGGACTCGAACCGCGTGCGCCGCTACACCGCGGACGGCGCGCTCGCGCTCGTGGCGCGGGTGGACATGCCCTCGCGCGTGGCGGTGGACCCCGTGACGCACGAGGCCTGGGTCACGTCCTTCTACGCCGCGCGGATCGTGCGCGTCTCCTCCGCCGGCGCGCTGCTCGACACCGTCGCCTGCGGCGGGGCCATCGGGGTCGCCGTGGATGCCGCCCGCCGGCGCGTCTGGGTCGCCGACGGCGGCGCGGACCGCGTGCTGGCGCTGGCGACGGACGGGTCGGTCGTCGCGACCGTGACCGGGCAGCCCGGCGCGCGCGAGCTGGACGTGGACCCCGCGACCGGCGAGGTCTGGGTCACGCTCGGGGCCGCGGGGGCCGTGTCGCGGCTGTCCCCCACCGGGCAGGAACTCGCCCGGGCGACCGGCCTGGCCTCGCCCTGGGGCATCGCGCTGGACGACGTGACACGGCGGTGACGCCCGGCCGGAGCCGTTCACGGGTTCGCGCCCAGGGCTCGCGGCCCACGGGGGGCGCCCTCTAGAAGTTGTACCCCAGCATGAACTGCGTCCGCGGCCGGCGGGAGTAGCTCCGGAAGTCCTTCGTCGGCCAGCTGTAGTTCCAGCGCAGGACCGGGAACGGACCGCCGCCGATGAACCAACCGAAGCCGGCGCTGCCGAGCTGCCCGGGGCCGCCGGGGCCGAGGTCGTAGCCGAAGTAGTAGCCCGGCACCAGCGTGCCCGGGATGCTGCCCCCACCCCACGCCCAGGCCGCGTCGGCGAACAGCACGCCGTTCACCCGCGGCAGCTCCCAGCGCACGGGGAACGCGAAGCGCAGCCCGCGCAGCAGCGGGAAGCGCACCTCCTGCTGCAGCAGCACCGTCCGCAGGCCGGACAGGGTGTGGTAGTCGTAGCCGCGCAGCGCGGTGCGCCCGCCGAGGTAGAAGAGCTGCGCGTCGCGGCCGAGGCTGGCCTGGCCTTGGGCGCGCGAGGCGAGCAGCAGGTGCGGGAACGGCGTGAAGTAGCGCCGCACCTCCGCCAGCAGCGTGCCGTAGTCGCTCGCGCCCGAGCCCAGGTCGCGGGTGTAGCCGGCCGAGAGCGCGAGCCGCGTGCCGTTGCCGGCGCCGAGCCAGCCCCAGGCGGCGTTGTCGTGCACGAACGAGACGAAGTTGGAAACGAGGTCCGCGTCCACGACCTGCCCGTCGCGCAGCAGGTGGTCGAGCGCGCGCCGCACCAGGATGGAGCCCTCGACGCGGCTGAACTTGTCGAACGGGTAGCGCGCGAGCAGCGTGAGCCCGACCCGCCGCTCCAGCCGCACGGCGTTCAGGTCCACGTCGTACACGGTGGCGAGCCGGTACACGCCCACGCCGTAGTTGAGCCGGCGCGCCTGGTTCAGGTAGGTCACGCCCGCCTCGATGCCGTCCCAGAAGTTGCCGGACAGGTCGGCCGACTCGTTCGAGAGGAAGATGGAGTACTGCTCGTCGCCCAGCACGTCGCTGAGCGCGATCTGGCCGGAGCCGCCCACGCCGAAGACGGGGTCGAGCCCGACCATGTTCTGCACCATGTCGAAGCCGACGCGCCTCTGGTAGCGCTGCGGCGGACCGGTGTGGACGGCGGGCCGCGCGGCGGCGGTCGCGGACAGGGCGGCCGCCGGCGTGCGCCCGCCCGCCTCCGGGTCGTTGCCGGTCGCCGTCGCCCCCCCACCCGTGTCCGCTTCGGCCGCGACCGTCGCGGCGACGGCCGGTCCCCCTTCGGGAATGAGGA
>CAZSQE010000404.1:0-2696 GCA_964608905.1 uncultured bacterium
GACCTGGCGGTGCGCTACGGGCACCGGGGGGTGGCCGAGGCGCTCGCCGGCCACGGCGCCCCGCGAGCGGCCGGGAAGGCGACGACGACGCCCGGAGCGGCCGCGGCGCGGCGCGTGGCGCCGGGCGAGGCGGCCATCTGGTACCTCGGGCACAGCGGCTGGGCGGTGAAGACCCGGGGCCACTTCCTGGTCTTCGACTACGGCCAGAGCAACCTGGGGCTGCCGCCGGACCTCCCGGCCCTGTGCAACGGCCACGTGGACCCGGCCGAGCTGCGGGGCCAGCGGGTGACGGTCTTCGTCTCGCACGTTCACGCCGACCACTTCGACCCCGGCGTCTTCCGCTGGCGCGAACAACTGCCCGGCATCCGCTACGTGCTCGGCTTCCAGCCCGACTCCGCCCCGCCGCACGAGTTCATGCCGCCGCGCGAGACGCGCACCGTGGACGGCATGCGGGTGACCACCATCCGCTCCAACGACACGGGCGTGGGATACGTGGTGGAGGTGGACGGACTGGTGCTCTTCCACGCCGGGGACCACGCCAATCGGCGCCGCGACCTGACCGGCGACTACACGCCGGAGATCGAGTTCATCCGGGCGCAGGGCCTCCGGCCCGACATCGCGTTCCTGCCCATCTCCGGCTGCAACTTCGGCGACCACGTGGCGGTCGAGATCGGGGCGGACTGGACACTGCGCACCCTGGCCCCGGGGATGTTCCTGCCGATGCACGGGGGCTTCATGGAGTGCCGCTACGGGCCCGCGAACGCCGAGTGCAACCAGCGCTTCCCGGGCATCCGGACGGCGAGCGTCGAGAACCGCGGCGACTTCGTGCGCTACCGGAGGGCGAAGGCGAGCTGACGGGGCGGGCGGGACGGTTCGAGGCCGCGCGGCGCGGGTGCTGCACGGCCTCGAGTGTGTCCGGCCTCAGGGCCGCTCCGGCTCCTCCGGCCGCACGAAGGTCCAGCCGAAGCGCCCCTTGACGCAGAGGTTGCCGCGCGTGATGTCGTTGCCGGGCGGCGAGAGGGCCTTGACGATGCGGCCGTCCTGCACGTGCAGGCTCAGCGTGCAGCCCACGCCGCAGTAGGGGCAGATGGTGTCGGTCACCGTCTGGCGCGAGGGGTCCCACTCCCCCGCGGCGCGCAGGTCGTACTCGGTCTTCGCCATGAGGGCCCCGGTCGGGCAGACGGCGACGCAGTTGCCGCAGTAGACGCAGGCCGACTCGCCGAGCGGCACGTCGGCCTCGGTGGAGATGCGGGCGTCGAAGCCCCGCCCGGCCACGCCGATGGCGTAGGTGTTCTGGTGCTCCTGCCCGCACGTCCGCACGCAGCGGTAGCAGAGCACGCACCTGGCGTAGTCCCGCACGTAGAGGCCGTTGTCCAGCTTGGGCGGCTGGGCGACGGAGGCGGCCAGCGGGGCCGCGGGCCGCGCGTGGTGGCCGGCGTGCGCGCGGTCGCGGTCGGCCGGGGGCGACGGCGGCCCGTAGCGGCCGGCCTCCGCGGCGTACTCGACGCACCGGGCCTGCAGCTCGGGGGCGGTGGAGAGGTCCACGGACGAGGCCAGCATCTCGAGCACCATGCGCCGGGCGGCGACGACGCGCCCGGAGCGGGTCTCCACGTTCATGCCGGGCTCGGCGACGCGCGAGCAGGCGGGCACCAGGGCGCGCGCGCCCACGACCTCGACCACGCACAGGCGGCAGGCGTTGATGGGCGCGAGGGTCTCGTGGAAGCAGAGCGTCGGCACCTCGATCCCCGCCTGCCGGCAGGCGGCGAGCAGGGTGGCGCCGGCCGCGACCTCGACGCGCTCGCCGTCGAGCAGGAGCGCGACCCGTCCCGGCGGGGCGGCGGGCACCTCGAGGCGGGCCGGCGGGAGCAGCGGCCGCGGCCGCACGGGCGGCTCGCCGAAGAGCTTCAGGCGGTGGATGGCCGACTCGACGGCGGCGTGGGCCGCGTGGCCGAGCCCGCAGATGGAGGCGTCGCGCATCCCCGCCCCCACCTCGACGAGCAGCCGCAGCTCGTCCGCCACGCTGCCGCGCGGGCGGCCGCACTCCAGCCGGTGCAGCGCCTCCTCCTGCCGCACGGTGCCGACGCGGCAGGGCACGCACTGCCCGCACGACTCGTCGCGGAAGAAGGCGGCGATGCGGCGCACGACGTCGCGCAGGTCCACGGTGTCGTCGAACACCATGACCACGCCGGAGCCGAGGGTGGTGCCGGCCTCGCGCGCGTCCTCGAGCGTGAGCGGCAGGTCGAGCTCGTCGGGGCGGACGAACGTGCCGGCGGCGCCGCCCAGCAGCACGGCGGCGATGCTCCGGCCGGGGGCCACGCCCCCGGCGCGCTCGATGAGCGCGCGCAGCGGCGTGCCCAGGGGCACCTCGTAGACGCCGCCCTGGCGCACGCTGCCGCTCACGCAGAAGAGCCGCGTGCCGGTGGAGCCGGGCGTGCCGCGCCGGGCGTAGGCGGCGCCGCCCTCGAGCACGATGGGCAGCACGTTGACCAGCGTCTCGACGTTGTTGACCACCGTGGGCCGGCCGAACAGCCCCTTCTCCACCGGGAAGGGGGGCTTCGTGCCCGGCTCGCCCCGCAGCCCCTCGATCGACTCGAACAGCGCGGTCTCCTCGCCGCAGATGTAGGCGCCGGCGCCGCGGCGCAGCTCGATGTCGAACGAGAAGTCGCTGCCGCCGATCCGCGCGCCGAGCCAGCCGG
>CAZSQE010000405.1:0-2688 GCA_964608905.1 uncultured bacterium
CCGCGACACCCAGCGCGACGGCGGCGGCGCGGACGACGGCGCGCGGCGGACGGCGGATCGGCATGGTCGGTTCCTCCCGCGAGGGACGCCGCCGCTGCCCGGACGGGCCCGCCCGGGACGGGGCGGACGTGGCGCGCGGCGTCGCCGCGACTATACAATGCCCCGTCACGCCCGGGGAGCGTCCGCGCCGCGCGCGGCCCGCGCGCCCCGTCACCCCATGGCAGGAGGCCCGATGGAGCCCGTGGTCCCCGCGCGCCGCGCCGCGTTGCGTGTCCTCGCGCTGGCGGCGCTGTTCGCCGCCTTCGCGGGCGGGACGCCGCCGCCGGCGCGCGCCTCGACGGAGGAGTTCTCCGGGTTCGACGTAATGCGCCCGGAGGAGGACGACGAGAGCACGCTCGACCACCTGCTGGCGCGCCCGCCCGGGGACTGGCGCGCCGAGTGGGAGCGGGCGCCCCTGGCCTTCCGCACCTCGCAGGGCTGCTTCACCTCGGGGCAGTGGTACACGCACCACCAGCTCAGGCTCGTCACCCCCGTCGGACGCCGCGCACGATTCGCGCTCGAGCTCGACCGCATGGAGAGCGACTACCTCTCCTACGAGCACCTCGACCTGTGGCTGTTCTTCCCGCAGCGGCTGGGCACGCTGGGCGTGATGTTCCGCCCCTACTACGACAAGTCGCGGCAGGACTTCGCGGTTCGCTGGGAGCTGGGCGCCGACACCACCCGGCAGCAGCTCCGGCTCACCTACGGGCTCGAGGACCTCTTCAACAACCTGTGGGTGTGGCGGCAGACGCGGGTCGGCGAGAGCGGGCAGCCCTACGAGCGGCACCCCTGGGAGCCGGCGCTCAAGGCCGCGGTGCGCCGCGACCGCTGGCGCGCCGGGGTCGAAGGCCGCTGGCTCACGCTGGCGCGCAAGCGGCTCGACGCCACCGCCACCAGCGCGGCGCGGGCGCAGACGCTGTGGGGCACGTGGGCCGCGGCCGACGTCGAGGTCCGCGCCCTCGGCCTCGCCTGGCTGGCCCGCGCCGAGGACCGCCAGGCGCGCAGCACCGACCGGCCGGTGGACGGGGTGGCCGCGGACGGCTCCGGCCGCTTCACGCGCCGGCTGTGGCGCACCGAGCTGGGGCTGCGGCGGGCCGTGGGGCGCGACGCCGCGCTGGAGGCCCGCTGGCACTACCTCGACCGCATGCAGAGCGTGCGCGCGCCGCTGCCGGCCCTCGACTTCCACGCCGTGGACCGCGTGCTGCAGCTCGAGGTGGACTGGGCGCCGCGGCCCGGCCTCGCCCTGCGCGCCGGCGGGCTGTTCGACCGCGTGACGGTGGACCGCACCGGCAGCGGCCCCGCGATCCGGGGCGGCCGCAACGAGTCGCGCGCCTACGTCGGCCTGACGCTGCGCTTCGGCCGCCTCGCGCTGGCGGTCACCGAGGGGATCGAGCTGGACCCCGAGCGCTACGAGGTCTGGAACCACCACGACAAGGGGTTCGTGCAACTGCAGACCACGTTCTGAGGACGGGCGGCGGAACGGGCTCCAGGCGGTGGCCCGCGCGCAGGGAAGTCCTCATCCTTTTCGAACCGCGGACTCGGAGGCGTGATTGGGACGGACATCGATCCTGGCGTCGGCCCTGATGCTGTGGGCGGGCGTGGCGGCGGCGAGCGGGTACGGGCCGGCGCCGCCCGGCCCCGCCGGCCGCGCGGACGTCATCCCCGACTCGGTCCGGTTCGACCAGGAGGTCCAGGCCGGGAACGCGATCGCGATGACGCTGACGAACTACGGGTTCTACGGGAACAACTTCTACAAGCGCGACGCCTCGCTCGAGTACCCGGCGAATCGCGGCTACGAGCACCTGATCCGCGGCGGACTGTGGGTCGGGGCGGTGGCCGCGGGCGAGTCCGGCGAGTTCATCGGCGTGACCACCGGGGCCATGGACTCGCGGGTGGGGCCGAACAGCACGATCGCCACCGAGTGGACGCCGGGCGGCCTGGACATCGTCAAGCGCTCGACGCTGCCCACCAGCCCGTACTACGACCCGCTCTTCGCCGTCAGCGAGCTGGACTTCGTCTCCGGCTTCAACGACTTCAGCCCGCGCCGGATCGCCGACAGCGACATCCACCACCCCCTGGGGGTCGAGGTCCGGCACGAGAGCTACCAGTGGAACTTCGCCGAGTTCGCCAACATCCTCTTCATGCGCGTCAAGGTGACCAACCGCGGGCCGCTGCTCAGGAACGTGTGGGTCGGTGTCCTGACCGAACTGGGGAGCGGCTGCAAGCGGTGCTACACGAACTGGCCGCCGAGCGCGACCGACCCCAGCGGCATGGGGACATGGTTCTACAAGCGGTGGATCGCCTTCGACGACTCGCTGTCGCTGCTGCGCGAGCACTACTGCCGGCAGTTCGCGCCGCCCCCGGCCGACCCGGTCAGCGGCTGCGACATCGGCCTCGTGCCCTACTGGATCGGGCTCAAGCACCTGGGCTCGCGCGGCCTGGCCGAGGACACGACCACCCGCCGGCTGTCGTTCACGGTGTGGAACTGGACGCCGGGCAGCGCGCTGCGCGACGAAGACCACGAGCGCTACGCGCTCATGAGCACCGGCGCCATCCAGCCCGTCGTCGGCGACAGCCTCATGCCGGGCACGGGCGACCCGGTCGAGGTCTTCGCCGTCGGGCCGTTCCCGCTCATCTACCGCGACAGCA
>CAZSQE010000406.1:0-2682 GCA_964608905.1 uncultured bacterium
CGAGCCCGGCGCGGAGGTCGGCGTGCTGGGCCCGCTCGGGCGCGGCTTCCCGCTCGCGCACCCGGGCACGCCGGTGCTGGTGGCGGGCGGGCGCGGCGTGGCGCCGCTGCTCTTCGCCGCCGACGTGCTGGCGGGGAGCCGCCGTGGCGGGCAGCCCCGCCGGCCGGCCGTGTTGCTCGCCGGCGCGCGCACGCGCGCCCTGCTGGTGGGGCTGGCCGAGGCGCACCGGCGCCTGGCGCGGCACGGCGGCCGGCTGCACGTCTGCACCGACGACGGCAGCCTCGGCCCGCGCGCCGACGTGGTGCGCCTGCTCGACCGCGTCGCCCCCGGGCTCGCCGGCCCGCTCGTGCTGCACGCCTGCGGGCCGCACGCCATGCTCGGCGCGGTGGCGCGCTGGGCGCTGGCGCACGGCGTGCCCGCCTTCGTGGCGATGGAGTCCATGATGGCCTGCGGCACCGGCGTCTGCCGCGGCTGCGCCCTGCCGCGCAGCGCGGCGGCGCAGGCGGGCTACGACCCGGCCTCGCCCTCCCTGCACGGCAACCGCGAATGGGCCATGTGCTGCACCGAGGGCCCGGTCTTCGCCGCCGGCGACCTCGACTGGGAGAGGATCACGTGAGCGGCCGCGCGAGCCGTGCGCGCGCCGTCGCCCCGGCCACGGCGCGGCCTGCGGGCTCCGCCGTCCCCCTGCGCCCCGCCGCGGTGGACCTCTCCGTGCGCATCGGGCCGATGCGCCTGGCGAACCCGGTGCTCACCGCCTCGGGCACGTTCGGCTACGGCGACGAGTACGCGCACGCCGTGGACGTGAAGGCGCTGGGCGGCATCGTCGGCAAGACCATCACCCTGGCGCCGCGCGCCGGCAACGCGCCCGGCCGCCTGGCGGAGACGGCGGGCGGCCTGCTCAACTCCATCGGGCTGGAGAACGTCGGCCTCGAGCGCTTCCGCCGCGAGAAGCTGCCGCGCCTGCGCGCCCTCGGCGCCACGCTGGTCGTCTCGCTCGGCGGCGGCACCGTGGCCGAGTTGGCGCGCATGCTGGAGGCGCTGGGGGAGGAGCGGGGCATCGCCGGCTTCGAGCTGAACTTCTCCTGCCCCAACGTGAGCCGCGGCGGCGCGCGCAGCTGGGCGGCGCCGCGCCGGCTCGAGCGCGCGCTGACCACGCTGCGCCCGCTCACCCGCCGGGCGCTCCTCGCCAAGCTGCCGCCCGACGTGACCTCCATCGCCGACCTGGCGCGGGCCTGCGAGCAGGGCGGGGCCGACGGCCTCACCGCCGTGAACACCTTCGTCGGCATGGCCGTGGACCTCGAGCACATGCGCTCCCGGCTCGGGCGCGCGACCGGCGGGCTCTCCGGCCCGGCCATCAAGCCGCTGGCGCTGGCGCGCTGCCACGCCGCCGCCTGCGCGGTGCGCATCCCGGTCGTCGGCTCGGGCGGCATCATGGACGCGCGCGACGCGCTCGAGTACCTCGCCGTCGGGGCCAGCGCGGTCGAGGTCGGCACCGCCACCTTCCTGCAGCCGGACGCGGCGCTCGAGGTGGTCGCGGGGCTGCGCGCGGAGCTGGCGCGCCGCGGGGTGCGGCGGGTGCGGGACTGGACCGGCGTGCTGTGCGGCGCGCCGCTGGGCGAGCCGCCGTGGAGGAAGCGCCGATGAGCGGGCCGGCGGTCGCCTCCGACGTCGCCACCCTGGACGAGGCCCTGGCCCTGGACGAGCGGCTCGGCGCGGCGCGGCGGTGGCCGGCGAGCCGTGCCGTCCAACCCCGTCGCCCGCAAGTCCTTGACTTCGCCCGGTCCGTGGCGTAGCCGTCAGGGGAATGAAAACGTCCGCAGAGCGTAGTCCCGTCATGGACCCGGGCCGCGAGGCGGCCCTGGTCCGGGCGGCCCAGGGGGGCGACCAGGCCGCCTTCGGGGAGATCGTGCGCCACTTCCAGCGGGCGGTCTACCGCGTGGCGTACGGGCTCACCCGCAACGCGGCCGACGCCGACGACCTCGCCCAGGAGACCTTCGTGCGGGCATACCAGGCGATCGGGAGATTCCGCGCGGGCGAGCCGCTCCGGCCCTGGCTGGCGCGCATCGCCGTGAACCAGGCCTACTCGCTCCACCGGCGGCGCAAGCGCCGCCCCGAGACCTCGATCGAGCCGCTGATCGAGGCCGGCCGGCAGTGGGCGGACGGCGGCGACGACCCGTCCGAGCAGGCCGCCACGGGGGAGACGCGCCGGCGGCTGACCGAGGCCTTCGCCGGCCTGTCACCCGAGCACCAGGCCGTGCTCACGCTGCGCGTCGTGGAGGACCTGCCCTACGACGAGATCGCCCGCGTGCTGAACGTGCCGGTGGGCACGGTGATGTCGCGGCTGTCGCGCGCGCGCGCCGAGCTGCGCCGGAGTCTCCTGAGGCCAGGCGGACAGGACCGGACCGACGAACCGCGCCGGCGCCGGCAAGCCGAAGGCGGTGAAGCGACATGAACCACCTGAACGAAGACCAGCTCAGCGCCCTCGCCGACGGGGTGCTCGAGGGCGGCGCGCGCGCCGCGGCCGAGCGGCACCTCGCCTCGTGCGCGACGTGCCGCGAATCGCTGGCCGGCCTGCTGGAGCTGGACCGCGACCTGCGCGGCGCGCTCGAGCACGACCCCGGCGAGACCTACTTCGAGACGTTCGCCGCGCGCGTCGGCGGGCGCATCCGCGCCGCCGGGCTG
>CAZSQE010000407.1:0-2680 GCA_964608905.1 uncultured bacterium
CCCCGGGGCGGCCCGGCCGGGGCCGCTTCAGGGGGCCGCCGGCGGGCCCGGGCCACCCGGCGCCGGGGGCCCGTCGCGCAGGCTGCGGTCCCCCAGGTACTGCAACTGGTAGAGCCGGGCGTAGATGCCGCCGCGCGCCAGCAGCTCGGCGTGGGTGCCGCTCTCGCGCACGCGGCCGTGGTGCAGCACGACGATGCGGTCCACGTCCTGGATGGTCGAGAGCCGGTGGGCGATGACCAGCGAGGTCCGCCCGCGCATGAGGCGGCGCAGTCCGTCCTGGATGAGGGCCTCGGTCTGCGTGTCCACCGAGGAGGTGGCCTCGTCGAGCAGCAGTACGCGCGGGTCCGCGGCCAGGGCGCGGGCGAAGGCGAGCAGTTGCCGCTCGCCGGCGGAGAAGGTGGAGCCGCGCTCGCGCACCTCGGCGTCGTAGCCGCCGGGCAGCCGCTCGATGAAGCGGTCGGCGTGCACCTCCCGCGCCGCGGCGACGAGGACCGCGCGCGGCAGGTCCGGGTCGGCGAGCGCGAGGTTGCCGGCGACCGTGCCCGAGAAGAGGAACGGGTCCTGCAGCACGAGCCCGACGCGGCGGCGCAGCGCGTGCATGTCCCAGTCGGCGAGCGGGCGGTCGTCCACGCGGATGACGCCGGCCTGCGGCTGGTAGAAGCCCAGCAGCAGGCTCACCGTCGTGGTCTTGCCCGAGCCGGTGGCTCCGACCAGCGCCACCTTCTCGCCCGGCTCCACCGTGAACGAGACGTCCTCGAGCACCGGGGTGCGGCCGTCGTAGCTGAAGGTGACGCCGTCGAACTCGATGCGGCCACGGAACGCGGGTGCCGCCGGACCCGGACCCGGACCCGCTTCCGCGGGTGTCCCCGCGGGTGTCCCCGCGGGTCCGGGTGCCCCGTCCGCCGGCGGCGCGCCGGTCTCCGGCAGGGCGGCGGCCGGGTCGGCCGGGGTGTCGAGCAGGTCGAAGATGCGCTCGCCCGAGGCCATCGCCTGCTGCAGGATGTTGTACTTCTCGCTCAGGTCGGAGATGGGCCGGAAGAAGCGCTGCGTGTACTGGATGAAGGCTACCAGCGTGCCCAGCGTGATGCCGGTCCACATGACCTGCCGGCCGCCGTACCAGACGATGAGCGAGACCGCCAGCGCGCTCACCAGCTCGAGCACCGGGAAGAAGACGGCGTGGTAGAAGTTCGCCTGCAGGTTGGCGTCGCGGTGCCCGGCGTTGATGGCGCGGAACTCGGCGTGGTTGCGCTCCTGCCGGTTCAGCAGCTGCACCGTGCCCATGCCGGTGAGGTTCTCGTTGAGGAACGCGTTCAGGCGCGCCAGCCGCGTGCGCACGTCGCGGAACGAGCGCCGCACCTTGATGCGGAAGGTCAGGGTGACGACGAAGATGAGCGGCACGACCGAGAAGGCCACCCCCAGCAGCTCGGCGTTCAGCCGCCACATGGCGACGAGGATGCCGACCAGGGCGAAGACGTCCACGAACAGCGCCAGCACGCCCGCGGTCACCAGCTCGTTGAGCACTTCCACGTCGTTCGTCACCCGGGTCATCAGGCGGCCGACCGGGTTCCGGTCGTAGAACGCCAGCGGCAGGCGCTGCAGCTTCCGGAAGATGGCCATGCGCAGGTCCATCATCACCCGCTGGCCGACCCGCTGCATGATCTGGTTCTGCAGGTAGCCGAGGCCGAAGCTGGCCAGCAGCACGAGCAGGTAGAGCACGGCGACCTGGTCGAGGCGCACGAGGTCGTGGCGGCGGATGCCGCGGTCGATGGCCTCCCGGGTCAGCAGCGGGCCGGCGAGCTGGGCGAGGGCGTCGAGCAGCACGACCCCGGCGGCCAGCCAGACCTGCACCCGGTAGGGGCGCAGGTAGCCGAGCAGCCGCCGCATCAGGCGGTGGTCGTACGCCCGCCCCGCCTCCTCCTCCTCGTGCCCGGCGCTCACGAGGCCTCCAGCTCCTCTTCGAGCTGCTGGCGGCGGTGCAGCGCGGCGTAGCGGCCGCCGAGGGCGAGCAGGTCCTCGTGCGCGCCGCGCTCGGCCACCGCGCCGTCCTCGAGCACGACGATCTCGTCGGCGTCGCGCACGGTGCTGACGCGGTGCGAGACGATCAGCGTCGTGCGGTCGCGGCGGACCTCGCGCAGGCCGTGCAGCACCGCCTCCTCGGTGTGGGTGTCCACGCTCGAGAGGCAGTCGTCCAGCACCAGGACCGGCGCGTCGCGCAGCACCGCCCGGGCGATGGCCACGCGCTGGCGCTGCCCGCCGGACAGGGTGATGCCGCGCTCGCCGACCGGGGTGTCGTAGCCGAGCGGGAAGCCGCGCACGTCCTCGTCGAGGTGGGCGACGCGGGCGACGCGCTCGACCGCGTCCTGCTCCCCGCGCGGCACGCCGTAGGCGATGTTCTCCGCCACCGTGGCCGAGAACAGGAAGGTGTCCTGCGGCGCCACCGCCAGCCGCTCGCGCAGCGCGTGCAGGTCCAGCTCGCGCACGTCCACGCCGTCGAGGAACACCGTGCCGGGCGGCGGCTCGAAGGCGCGCGCGAGCAGCGCCAGCAGGGTGCTCTTGCCGCAGCCGGTGTGCCCGACCAGCGCCACCGTGCGCCCGGCGGGCACGCGGAAGCTGACGTCGCGCAGGGCCGGCCGCGCCGCGCCCGGGTAGGTGAAGCTCAGGCGCCGGAACTCGACCTCGC
>CAZSQE010000408.1:0-2678 GCA_964608905.1 uncultured bacterium
CGCCGACTACAAGGTCGTCGACTAGTCCCGGCCGCGACCGGGACGATCCGGGGCGGCGCCCGTGCGGGCGCCGCCCCGTCGTCGGTCGTCGCGCGGCCGGCTACAGCCGCACGATCTTCCTCGAGCGCTTCCCCTTGAGCGCGTTGCGCGTGTCCACGACCGACTTGGAGTCGCGCAGGATCGTCGCGTAGGGGAAGTCCTTGTGGGCGGTGGCGATCACGGCGCAGTCGAAGCGCCGCAGCGACGCGGCGGTGAGCGGCGTGCTCCGCATGCGCCGGCCGAGGAACTCGAGCGTGGGGACGTGCGGGTCGGAGTACTCGACGCGGGCCCCGCGGTCCTTCAGCGTCTTCATGATGTCGAGCGACGGGCTCTCGCGCACGTCGTCGATGTCGGCCTTGTAGGCCACGCCCAGCACCAGCACCCGCGAGCCGCGGATCGAGCGGTTGCGGGAGTTGAGCGCCTGCGCCACCAGGTCCACGGCGTGCTCGGGCATCTGGCCGTTCACGTGCCCGGCCAGCTCGATGAAGCGGGCCTCGAAGCCGCTGCCGCGCGCCTTCCACGAGAGGTAGAACGGGTCGATGGGGATGCAGTGCCCGCCCAGGCCGGGGCCGGGGTAGAAGGGCATGAAGCCGAACGGCTTGGTCGCCGCCGCCTCGATGACCTCCCAGACGTCGATCTTGAGCCGGGCGCACATGAGCGCCAGCTCGTTCACCAGGCCGATGTTGACGCTGCGGAAGGTGTTCTCGAGCAGCTTCACCATCTCGGCCACCTGGGTCGAGGAGACCGGGACCACGTTCTCCAGCCGCTGGCGGTACAGCTCGACCGAGACCCGCGTGCACGCGGGGGTGACGCCGCCCACCACCTTGGGCGTGTTCTTCGTCTGCCAGACCGGGTTGCCCGGGTCCACGCGCTCGGGGGAGAAGGCGAGGAAGAAGTCCTTCCCGACCTTGAGCCCGGTGCGCTCCAGCTCGGGCAGGATCAGCTCCTCGGTGGTGCCGGGGTAGGTGGTGCTCTCGAGGATGACCAACTGGCCCCGGTGCACGTACTTCCTGATCTGGTCCACCGCCGCCACGATGTAGGAGACGTCGGGGTCGCGCATCTTCGACAGCGGCGTCGGGACGCAGATGCAGACCGCGTCGGTCTTGCGCAGCACCGCGAAGTCCGTGGCCGCGGCGAGGTGGCCGGAGACGGTCAACTCGCGCACGTCCCGGCCGGCCACGTCCTGGATGTAGGAGCGGCCCGCCTGCAGCGCGCGGACCCGGTCCTCCCTCAGGTCGATGCCGGTGACGCGGAAGCCGGCGCGGCCGAACTCGACGGCGAGCGGCAACCCGACGTAGCCCAGGCCGATGACGCCGATGTGGGCCTTGCGGTTGTGGATGCGGCGGGAGAGGGTCTCGAGGGGTGATGCCGGGCGGGTCCTGCGGGTGGTGGGTCGCATAGGCGGGAAACGCTATCAGAGCGCGGCGAGAGCGGTCAACCGCCGGCGGCGCGGGGCGCGCGCGCGCCGCCCCGCGTTTGCCCCGCGCGAGGCGAACCGCCAGAATGCGCCGTCATGGTCATGCACATCGCCCGCTACCGGCTCGCCGGCGAGCGCTGCTGGGGGCGCCGCGAGGGGGACGTCTACGTCCGGCTCGACGCCCCGCCGTGGCTGGGCGGGCGCGAGAGCGGGCCGCGCGACCGGGCCGCGGACGTGGTCCTGCTCGCGCCGGTCGTGCCGACCAAGATCGTCTGCGTCGGCCTCAACTACCGCGACCACATCGCCGAGAGCCGGACCGCCGTGCCCGGCGGCGGCGACGCGCCGGCCGAGCCGCTGCTCTTCCTCAAGCCGCCCAGCGCCGTGGTCGGCGACGGCGAGGCCATCCGCTACCCGCGCGGCGTCGAGCGGCTCGACCCGGAGGCCGAGCTGGGCGTGGTGATCGGGCGACGCGCCCGCGCGGTGCCGGTGGAGGCCGCGCTCGACCACGTCGCCGGCTACACCTGCTTCAACGACGTCAGCGCCCGCGACTACCAGCGCCGCGACGGGCAGTGGACGCGGGCCAAGGGCTTCGACACCTTCGCCCCGCTGGGCCCGTGGGTGACGGTCGGGCTCGACCCCGGCGCGCTCGAGGTGCGCTGCCGGGTGAACGGCGCGGAGCGCCAGCGCGGCCGCACCGCCGACCTCGTCCACCCGGTGCCGGCGCTGGTCAGCTTCATCTCCCGCATCATGACGCTCGAGCCCGGGGACGTGATCGCCACCGGCACCCCGGCCGGCGTGGCCCCGGTCGTCCCGGGGGACGTGGTCGAGGTCGAGATCGGCGGGATCGGCGTGCTCACGAACCGCGTCGAGGCCCCGCCGGCATGAGGCCGCGCGCCGACCTGCTCATCGCGAACGGGCGGGTGTGGCGCGGCGGGCCCGGCGCGGACGGCGCCGACGCCGTGGCCGTGGCCGGCGGGCGCGTGCTCGCCGTGGGCCGCGCGGCCGAGCTGGAGCCGCTCGCCGGACCCGCGACCGTCCGCCTGGACGCCGGCGGCGCGACGGTGACCCCCGGCCTGGTGGACGCGCACCTGCACCTCGTGGCCTGGGCGCGCGCGCGCGACGAGGTGGCGCTGGCCGGCGCCGCGTCGCGCCACGAGGCCCTCGCGCGCGTGGCCGCCTTCCTCGCCGCTGAGCGGCACCATCGAGCCTGGGCCGGGGTCTT
>CAZSQE010000409.1:0-2676 GCA_964608905.1 uncultured bacterium
CTCGTGCCCGCTGTCGCGCGTCGCGCGTCGCACCCCCGTCGGCGGCCGGGGGCCCCGGCCCGCCCGCGTGCAATGGAGGGCCCTTCTCGGTTACCCTGCCCGGGTGTTCTGAATAGCCTCAGGTGAACTTTGCCGTCCGGCGTCCTGGGATGCGAGGAGATCCACCATGCCCGCAGTGGATGAGAAGCCCAAGCCGTTCCTGATCCCCGAGTACTGCAAGGGGTGCGGTCGTTGCGTGAGCGTGTGCGTGAAGGGCTGCATCAGGTTCGCCGACGAGATCAACCCCAGGACGGGGCTGGTGCCCGTCGTGCTCGACCTGGCGAACTGCACCGGCTGCGGCCTGTGCATCGAGGCCTGCCCCGAGCCCTACGGCCTGCGGGCCATGGCGGCGGGGGAGGACTACACGCTGCTGGACCCGGCCCGGCTCTTCGGCGCGAAGCAGAGCGACGCGCCCGAGCCGGTGGACATCCCCGCCCGGCGGGTGCCGCTGCCGCATACGCAGCCGCTCATCATCAAGGGCAATTACGCGTCCGCCGTCGGCGCCCTGCTGGCCGGCTGCCGGCACTTCTACGGCTACCCCATCACCCCGTCGACCGAGGGCGCCGAGCTGATGTCCAAGCTGCTGCCCCAGCTGGGCGGCGTGTTCCTGCAGGCGGTCTCCGAGATCGCCACCGTGAACCACATGTACGGCACGGGCGGCGCGGGCCTTTCGTCCATGACCTTCACCTCCGGGCCCGGTCTCTCGCTCATGCTGGAGGGCATCTCCTACATGGTGGGCTCGGAGCTGCCCGGCGTGTTCGTGAACATCATGCGCGGCGGTCCCGGCCTCGGGAACATCGCCCCCGAGCAGTCCGACGTGAAGCTGGCCTGCCGCGGCCTGGGGCACGGCCACAGCCACTGCATCTCGCTCCTGCCGAGCACGCCGCAGGAGATGCTCGACTACACCATCCTCGCCTTCGAGCTGACCCAGAAGTACCGCAACCCGGTCATCATCCTCGCCGACGGCTACCTCGGGCAGATGACCGGCAAGGTGCAGCTCCCGGACTACATGGTGAAGCCGGGCATCCCGGCGTGGGCCGTCTACGGTGACCGCCAGCACCGGCGCAACCTCATCACCTCGATCCAGCTGCAGGAGCTGGACCTCGAGAAGTTCAACCAGCACCTCGAGGACAAGTACCAGGCCATGAAGGCGGAGGCGCGGGCGGAGTCCTACATGACCGCCGATGCCGACGTCGTCATCGTGGCGGCCAACACGCCGGCGCGGGCCGCCAAGGGCTCGGTCAAGAGCCTGCGCGAGGCGGGCATCAAGGCGGGGCTGTTCCGGCCCATCACCATCTGGCCCTTCCCGGCCGAGCCGCTCCGGGCGCTGCTCCCCACGACCCGTCGCCTCGTCGTGGTCGAGGCCAACGCCGGCGGCCAGATCGAGGACGAGCTGCGGCTGAGCATGAGCCTGGCCGGCGTCGAGAAGCTGCCCCCGATCACCCACGTGCGCCGCTTCGGCGGGATGCTGCCGGAGCAGAGCGAGATCGTCGCCCACGTCAAGTCCATCCTGGGAAAGTGAGGAGGCACTCGTGACCGTCTTCTATCCGAAGTTCGAGCGCCACTCCCACGGCGAGGGCCTGAAGGGACTGTCCACCCACTACTGCGCCGGCTGCGGCCACGGCCTCGCGCACAAGTACCTGGCCGACGCCATCGAGGAGTTGGGCATCCAGGACACCACCGTGCTGGTCAGCCCGGTGGGCTGCTCGGTGTTCGCCTACTACTACTTCGACACCGGCAACACCCAGGCCGCCCACGGCCGCGCCGCGGCGGTGGCCATCGGCCACAAGCTGGCCAACCCGGCGGCCACGGTCATCTCCTACCAGGGGGACGGCGACCTGGCCTCGATCGGCCTGGCCGAGACGGTGGCGGCCGCCCAGCTGGGCACGCCCATCACCGTCATCTTCATCAACAACGCCATCTACGGCATGACCGGCGGCCAGATGGCCCCGACCACGCTCATGGGCCAGACCACCGCCACCAGCCCCTTCGGCCGCAGCCGGTTCAACGGCGAGCCGATGAAGATGGCCGAGTTGATCGCCAGCCTGGACGGCTCGGTCTACGTCGAGCGCGTGGCCCTGTACTGGCCGGCCGGTCGCAAGAAGGCGGCCCGGGCCATCAAGAAGGCCGTGCAGTTGCAGGTGGAGGGGCGCGGCTACTCCTTCATCGAGGTGCTGGCCGAGTGCCCGACCATGCTCAGGCTGACCCCGGAGAAGTCGGAGGAGTGGGTCAAGGAGAACATGGTCCCGGTCTTCCCGCTGGGGGTGAAGAAGGACACGACCGCCGAGCCGTGGTTCAAGCTCGACACGCCCAGCTTCGTGCCCGCGAAGTTCACCGAGACGGTGGAGGCCAGCACGGAGGCGCCGAAGCGCTTCTGCCGGGGCTTCCCGGCCCACCTCGACCCGCACGACATCAGCATGAAGCTGGCCGGGGCGGGCGGCGACGGCGCGCAGACGGCCGCCATGCTGGTGGCCATCGCCGCCATCAACGAGGGCTTCGACGGCACCCACATCCCCAGCTACGGCCCCGAGAGCCGGGGCGGCACGAGCTACGCCGACGTCCACGTCGCCGTGGACGAGGTGCTCAACCCGGCCAGCCCGACGCCGGACATCCTCATCGCCTTCAACGCGCCCAGCC
>CAZSQE010000410.1:0-2671 GCA_964608905.1 uncultured bacterium
GCTCGAGCGCCTGCGCGCCTCCGCCTGTTCCTTGCGCAGCCGCTCGACCGCGGCGCGCAGGCGCTCGAGCTGCTCGGGCAGCTCGGCGGCGCCGGTCTGCAGCGCCCCGGCGGCGCGGTGCAGCAGCGCCGCCTGCGCGCGGGCGTGGCGCAGCGCCTCGAGCCCGCACACCGCCTCGATGCGGCGCACGCCGCTGGCGATGGCGGAGTCGCTCAGCAGCCAGAACGCGCCGATCTCGCCGGTGCGCGCCACGTGCGTGCCGCCGCACAGCTCGCGGCTGCCGGCGATGCCCTGCTCGGGCACGCCCTCGGTCGAGACCAGCCGCACCTCGGCGCCGTACTTCTCGCCGAACAGCATCATCGCCCCGAGCGACTTCGCCCGCTCGATCGGCATCACCGCCCAGTCCACCGGGCGGTCGGCCAGCGTCCAGCCGTTGACGCGCTCCTCGATGCCGGCCAGCTGCTCCGGCGACGGCGCCTCGAAGTGCGTGTAGTCGAAGCGCAGCCGCTCGGGCGCCACCAGCGAGCCGGCCTGGCGCACGTGCTCGCCCAGCACCGCGCGCAGCGCCTCGTGCAGCAGGTGCGTGGCGGTGTGGTGCCGCTGCGTGGGCAGGCGCCGCCCGGGGGCGACGCGCACGCCCAGGTCGCCCTTCGCCCCGGCGGCCAGCAGCGCCTCGCGCGTGCCCTCCTCCAGCCGCACGCGGTGCACGATGGACTCGTCCTCGCGCAGCACGTGGGTGAGCGCCGCCCGCACGCCCGTCGCCTCGATCGTGCCCTCGTCGGCGACCTGGCCGCCGCCCTCGGGGTAGGCCGGGGTGCGGTCCAGCACCAGCTCCAGCTCCTCGCCGCGCGCGCGCCAGCGGCGCAGCCGGGCGCCGCGCAGCTCGAGCGTGGCGTAGCCGACGAAGTCGGAGTCGGCCCCCGCGCTCACCGCCGTCCAGGGCTCGGCCTCGGCCTCGCCGCCCCGGGCGAACTTGCTGGCCGCCCGGGCCCGCGCGCGCTGCTCGTCCATCGCCCGCTCGAAGCCCGGCAGGTCCACGTGCACGCCGCGCGCCGCGGCGATCTCCTCGGTCAGCTCGACCGGGAAGCCGCAGGTGTCGTGCAGCATGAAGGCATCCGCGCCCGACACGGTCTTCGCCCCGGCACCCAGCAGCTCCTCGAGCCGCGCCAGCCCCGCCTCGAAGGTCTCGACGAAGCCGGCCTCCTCCTGCTCGAGCAGCCGCAGCACGCGGTCGCGGTGCGCGGTCAGCTCGGCGTAGTGAGCGCCGAAGACCTCGATGGCCCGCGCCGCCACCGGGGCGAGGAAGGTGTGGCGGATGGCGAGGCCCTGGCGCGAGCGGCCGCGGGTCACGGCGCGGCGCAGCAGGCGGCGCAGCACGTAGCCGGCGCCCTCGTTGCCGGGCAGCGCGCCCTCGGCCACCGCGAAGGTCAGCGCGCGCACGTGGTCGGCGACGATGCGCGCGTCGCGCAGGTCGGCGCCGCCGCGCGCCGCCCGGCCGGCCTGGGCCAGCACCTCGTCCACCAGCGGGGCGAAGACGTCGGTCTCGAAGATGGAGCTCTTGCCCTGCATCATGAGCGAGAGCCGCTCGAGGCCCATGCCGGTGTCGATGCCCGGGCGCGGCAGCGGCTGGAGCGTGCCGTCGGCCTGGGCGTCGAACTGCGGGAAGACCAGGTTCCAGAACTCCATGAACCGGTCGCCCTCGTCGCCCGGCGCCTCGCCCCAGAAGGCCCCGTCCGGCAGGTAGGCCGGCCGCCGCTCGCCGAGGTCGAAGTAGATCTCGCTGCTCGGGCCGCAGGCGCCGCGCCCGCCGGCCGGGCCCCAGAAGTTGTCCTTGCGCCCCAGCGCCACGATGCGCGACTCGGGCAGGCCGACCTTCTTCCACAGGGCGACGGCCTCGTCGTCGCGCGGCAGGTTGCCCTCGCCGGCGAAGACCGAGGCGTAGAGCCGCTCCGGCGGCAGGCCGAGCACCCGGGTCACGAACTCCCAGGCGAAGGCGATCGCCTCCGCCTTGAAGTACGAGCCGGGCTCCCCGCCGAAGGAGAAGTTGCCCAGCATCTCGAAGAAGGTGTCGTGGCGCGGCGTCAGCCCGACGTTGTCGATGTCGGTGAGCCGCAGGCTCTTCTGCACCGACGCGGCGCGCCCGTCGTACGGCACGCCGCCGGTGGCCGAGTAGTAGGGCTTGAACTGCACCATGCCGGCGGTGGTGAAGAGCAGGGTCGGGTCGCCGTGCGGCACCAGGGGCGATGAGGGCACGATGGTGTGCCCGCGGTCCTCGAAGAAGCGCAGGAAGGCGCGGCGCAGCTCGGCGGCGGTGTTCGGGGGCGCGGCGGTCATCGGCTCTCCGGCAGGACGGGTCGGCGCCGCCCCCCGGCGTTCGCCGGCACGGGGGCGGCGGGCAGCATCCCGGTGAAGATAGAGGAAGCGGGCGGCGGCCTCAACGGCGGGGCCGCGCCCGGCCCGCGCCCACGCTCTCCTGGCCGCATCCGCTTGGCGGGCGGGCCGGGCGAGCGAGGCCGAACGCGCGCTCGCGGCCGCGATCGCGCTCGATCCGCAGTCCCCCGAGATCTCGCACCTGCTCCGACTGCGGGCCGCGCAACGCGTTCGGGAGGCCGCGGAGCGCGGCAATCATCGCGAGGTGATCGCGCTCCTGGAGAAGATGGGCGAGCTCGGT
>CAZSQE010000411.1:0-2669 GCA_964608905.1 uncultured bacterium
CCCTGGCGCGGGCGGCCCCGCGCCGGCCCCCCGAACGCCCGACGGGCCCGCTCGGGTAGCGGGCCCGTCGGCTCCGAGCGTCCCCTCCCCCGCTCAGGGCTGGACGGTGAGGTCCTCGATGCGTCCCGGCGGAACCGTGTCGGCGGCCGAGGCCGCGCGCGTGCTCACCGTCATGAGCGCTCCGGCGGCCACCGGCACGGTGTAGAGGCTGTTCGCCGAGGGCGTCGCGGCCGAGAGCGCGGTGGCGTAGCCCAGCAGCGTCCCCGTGCCGTCCCAGCGCGCGAAGGCCGAGAAGCCGTAGCCGGGCGAGGTGGAGATGGGCGTGCCGCCGCCGTACACGTTGGGCTGCATGGTCGTGAAGGCGGGCGCCGAGCCGCTCAGCACGATGTCGCGCCAGGTCGAGGTGAACTTCGCCATCTCCGTGTCGCTGGCGTAGGGCGCGTAGCCGTCGACGTGCAGGTCGCAGAAGACGCCGCTGGTGTAGGCGGCGTAGTTGACGGCCTGCCAGGTGAGCGTGTTGTCCACCTGGTGGCGCCAGCTGTAGGCGGTGGGCACGGTCGGATTGGCCACGCAGTTGGCCATGCACTGGGCCGCCAGCGCGTCGGCGCGCTGCCGGTAGAACGGGTTGCCGGTGATCCGCCACAGGTAGTACGCCGCCCGCATGATGTTGGCGACGACGTGCGCCTCGTGCTTGTACATGCCGGTGGCGTTGTCCATCCAGGCCCGGATGGAGTCCCCGCCCGCGCGGCTCACCCACTTGGCCTGCCAGTGGCGCAGCAGGTAGTCGGTCCAGAACGCGGCGCGCGCGGCGTAGGCGGTGTCCATGTCGGCGTTGACGACGAAGGCGTAGGCGACCAGGGCGAGGTTGCCGTGGGTCATGGCCTCGTCGAGCAGGTTGTGGTCGCTGCCGTAGAAGCCGCCGGTGTTCGTGCAGCTGTAGCCCATGTTCACCGCGCGCCAGCGCCAGTCGAGGTAGCCGTCGGTGGTCCCGCCCACGCACGCGTCGTCCGCGTCGCGCAGCGTGGAGCGCATGGCGTCGGTGACGGTCTTGACGCGGTCGAGGAACGCCCGGTCCCCCGTGGCCCGCAGGCCCATGAGCATGTAGGCGTTGTAGTCGCCGATGGAACGGCCGTACGTGTACGTGTCGTCGTAGAGGGAGCGCGTGGTCACGGTGCCGGCACAGCCGGCGGAGTGGGCCCAGAGCCGGTCGTACCACGACTGCTCGCTCGCCGTGAGGTTCGCCCGTGAGAAGGCGGGATCCACGCGCAGCGTGAGCGCCGTGACGTCGGCGGCCAGCGCGGGCGCGGACAGGCAGGCCGCCAGGAGCGCCACGCACGCGGGGGCGGCGAGGAGGCGGATCAGCGACCGGTTCCGGGACAAGGCGATGGTTCCTCCTGCGGGGGCACGCGGCCGGCTCGCAAACGGTGGACGCGCCGAGGCCGGCTCGCTCCGGTGCGGACAGCCTAACCGCAGCCGACACAAGCTCCTAGGGACCACATGGGTCATCGGCCGGTTTCTCCGGCGATGAAGGGCAATCTTCCGTCGGCGGACCGCCCGCTAACCCTCTGCAGTCTCGCGAGTAGCGAGGGGGGAGCTCGAGATTGGCCTATCCGGGGACACCGCCCCCGCGCCATAATCAACGCCAGCAACGTGAGAGGTGCCGTGCGCCCCGGGACGCGGTCGCCGCCGGGGCGGGCGGTTCGCCACGCCGGGTCCGGCCTGGACCGGGCATCCTTGGAGGTCGCCATGCCCACCCCTCGCCTCCTGTCGGCGGGAGTCACCTTCGCCGCGCTGGTCCTCGCCGCGCCGTCCCTCGCGGACGCGCCACCCACGACCGCTGCCCGGCCGGCCGCCGTCGCGCAGGCCGAGCCCGCCGTGGCCACGGGCGACTCCCTGCCTGCCGCTCGCCGGATGAGCCCGGCGATGCTCGACGTCCTCGCCGTGCTCGACAGCGAGCGGGAGCAGATCGAGGCGCTGCGGGTCCGGCTGCGGCAGGTACGAGGCCACCGCGAAGCGCTCGAGATCCAGCGGGACATCGAGCGGGTCAAACTCGACACCGAGGCCGCCATCCTGCGCATCCAGGCCGAGGCCGCGCGCAGGGCGGGACACGCGGCGCTGGCCGAGAGGCTCGAGATCGCGGCACGGGACCTGCTCGCGCCGCCGGTCGCCACGACCACGGCCGTGCGTCCGGCGCCCCGCGCCGCCGGCCGCTGACCGGCACGCGCCCGAGCCGGCCATGAACCGCGCCCGCCTCACCTGCCTCGCGTCCATCCTGCTCGGCCTGCTCCTCGCCGGCCGTGCGGGAGCCGACGTCCGCCACATCCCTCCCTACGTCGAATGGGTCGGCGCACCGCCGCAGGCGGTGGCGGGCGAGCCCATCAGCGGCGCGATCCGCCTCTGCAGTTCGCGACCAGGCGCCGTCGGCGACATCCGCGTGGCCGGGGACGGATGGGCCGGCCACCTGAGCGAGCCGCGCGCATCGTGGACGCTCATCGCCGGCCGGACCGAGCCGGTCCGCGTCGAGCTAACGCCCGCGGACCCCGGCCGTCCGCTGGTGATCCACTTCACGGTCGATGGCACACCGCACTCGGCCACCCTCGACCTCTCCCCGGCCCGACTCGAGGCCCTGCGGAAACCGGGCCGGCTGGTGCGACCGACCGGCCCGGAGC
>CAZSQE010000412.1:0-2668 GCA_964608905.1 uncultured bacterium
AGTAGCGGTAGTCCTCGGCCTCCTCCTTGGCGCGCATCACCGCCAGCCGCCCGCGCTCGACGTCGTACTGCAGCGTCGCCGGCACCACCCGCTCCCCGGCGGCCAGCAGGGCGCGCTGGCGGGCGATCTCGGCCGCCAGCCCCCGCTCCACGCCGTGGATCGAGTTGAGGTTCTTCAGCTCGGTCTTCACCCCGAGCCCGCTCGTTCCCGCCGGGCGGAGGCTCACGTTGGCGTCGCAGCGCAGGTGCCCCTTCTCCATGTCCCCGTCCGACACGCCCAGCCAGCGCACCAGCCGGCGCAGGGCGGCGACGAACGCGGCGCCGTCGGCGGGCTCGCGCAGCACCGGCTCGGTCACCAGCTCGGCCAGCGGCACCCCGGCGCGGTTGAAGTCGAGCCGCGACACCGGCCGCCCGATCCCCCGCTCCGGGTGGAGCGACTTGCCGGTGTCCTCCTCGAGGTGCAGCCGCCGGACGGCCACGAGCGCCACGCCCCCGGCGCCCGGCACGGGCAGCGCCCCGCCCGTGCCGAGCGGCGCCTCGTACTGCGTGATCTGGTAGCCCTTGGGCATGTCGGGATAGAAGTAGTTCTTGCGCGCGAAGACGCTGCGCTCCGGCACGTCGCACCCCAGCGCCAGCGCGAGGCGGAGCCCGGCCTCCACCGCGGCCCGGTTCGGCCGCGGCAACGCGCCCGGCAGGCCGAGGCACACCGGGCAGACGGCGGAGTTCGGCGCCGCGCCCTGCCCCGCCGGGCAGGCGCAGAACATCTTGCTGCGCGTGCGCAGCTGGACGTGGCACTCCAGCCCGATCACCGCCTCGTCGGCCACCGGAACCCCTCCTCCGCCGGCCCGGCGCCCGCGCGCGTCTCCAGCACGCGGGCCGCGCGCAGGAGCAGCGGCTCGCCGTCCGCGGCCGCGACCAGCTGCACCGCGCGCGGCAACCCCGCCGCCGCCGGGCTCACCGGCACGCTCAGCCCCGGCAGACCCGCCAGGCTGGCGCCGATGGTGAAGACGTCGCTCAGGTACATGGCCAGCGGGTCGTCCAGCTTCTCCCCCAGACGGAACGGCAGCGTCGGCGCGACCGGCAGCAGCACCAGCTCGCAGCGCGCCAGCGCCGCCCCGTGCTCGCCGCGGACGCGCTCGCGCGCCCGCTGCGCCCGCACGTAGGTCTCGTCGCGGTAGCCGGCGGAGAGCGCATAGGTGCCGAGCAGGACGCGTCGGCGCACCTCGGCGCCGAAGCCGGCGCGCCGCGTGCGCGCGTACCACGCCGCCAGGCCGCCCTCGCCCGGCTCGCGCGCGCCGTAGCGCACGCCGTCGAAGCGCGCCAGGTTCGAGCTGGCCTCGGCCGTGGCCACCAGGTAGTAGGCGGCCACCGCGGTGTCGCCCGGGAGCAGCTCCAGCGGCACGCGCCGCGCCCCGGCCCGCTCGAGCGCCGTGGCGGCCTCTTCCAGCCCCTCGACCACCTCGCGCTCGACGCCCTCCCGCCAGAGGTTCGCCGGCCAGCCGAAGCGCAGGCCCGCCACCCCCGCGTCCCAGCCGCTCACGTCCGGCGCCGCCCCGGGCCGCGAGGTGGCGTCGCACGCGTCCGGCCCGGCGATCGCCCCGTACAGCAGCGCCACGTCGGCCACGCAGCGGCCGAAGATGCCGACCTGGTCGAGGGAGGAGGCGAAGGCCACCAGGCCGTGGCGCGACAGGCGGCCGTAGGTGGGCTTGAGGCCGAGCACGCCGCAGAAGGCCGCGGGCTGCCGCACCGACCCGCCGGTGTCGCTGCCCAGCGCCAGCGGCGCGAGCCCGTAGGCCACCGCCGCCGCGCACCCGCCGCTCGAGCCGCCCGGCACGCGGGCGAGGTCGTAGGGGTTGCGCGTCGGGCCGTAGGCGGAGTGCTCGGTGGACGAGCCCATGGCGAACTCGTCCATGTTGCCCTTGCCGGTGACCACCCCGCCCGCGGCGCGCAGGCGGGCGACCACGGTGGCGTCGTAGGGCGGCTGGTAGCCGGCGAGGATGCGCGAGCCGCAGGTGGTCGGCAGGTCGCGGGTGCAGAGGTTGTCCTTCACCACCACCGGCACGCCGGCCAGCGGCCCCCGCGGCGCGGCGGCCGCGCCCGCGGCGCGCGCCTCCGGGTCCGAGTGCACGATGGCGTGCACGTCGCGCTCCCACTCGGCCGCCGGGCCGTCCCACCCGGCCGCGACCGCCTCCAGCGCCGTGCAGCCGCCGTCCCGCACCCGCCCGGCGAGGCGGTGCGCCGGCAGCCGCCACAGCGCCTGGCCGCTCACGGCTCCGGGCTCTCGACGAAGGCGGGCACGACGAAGAACCCGTCCTCGCTCTCCGGCGCCATCGCCAGCGCCTCGTCCGCCGCCAGCGGGGCCGACGTCTCGTCCTCGCGCAGCCCCGACGGGCCCGCCGCGGCCGGGGCGGGCGGCCCGGCCCCGTCGTCCAGCCGCCGCAGGACCGCCGCGTACTCGAGTACCGCCGTCAGCTCGGCGGCGACGCGTTCGACCTCGGCCTCGCCCAGCTCGAGCCGCGCCAGGCCGGCGACGTGCCGCACCTCGTCAGGCCGGATCGCCATCGCCCGTCCCCGTCAGGAAGCGCCCCATGACCTTCTTCGTGCCCGCGGCGAAGCGCACCGTGCACTTCAGGTCCCCGCCGGCGCCCTCCGCGTCCACCACGATACCC
>CAZSQE010000413.1:0-2663 GCA_964608905.1 uncultured bacterium
GCGCAGGTCGCCCGCGAAGCGGCCGCCGCCGTCGGCGTCGCGCGCCAGCAGCGAGGCCTCGCCGGCCTCGAGCAGGGCGCCGAGCAGCGGCACCTCGCGCCCGGGCGCGTCGGGCACGCGGTTGCGCTCGAGGAACGCCGGCAGCCGGGTCTCGGGGTAGAGCATGAAGCTGCGCTGGTCGGGCCGGTACAGGCGGCTCGCGAACAGCGCCTCGACCAGCCGCGCCGCCTCCGCCGGGCCCACCACGCCGGAGGAGAGTGCGGCCACCTGGCCCTCGAGCATCTCGTCGAGGCGGCGCAGGCCGGCGCCGCCGCCGTCGGGCCCGAAGTCGAGCAGGTTGTAGGCGTGGTAGAGCCCGTCCTCGCGCCGGTTGCGGGCCACCGCGTGGTCGAGGTGCTCGAGCGCCGTGCGGCAGAAGGCGACGACCTCGGACCGCGGCAGGGCGTCCCGGTCGCCGCGGAACCCGCGCGCGTAGAGCTCGGCGCGGTAGTCGGAGAAGGCCGTGCCCAGCGCGTCCATCAGGCGGCGGCGGGCGCGGTCGTCCACGTCCCGGTCCGCGGCGGGCGGGCGGTGCTCGAGCAGCGCGGCGTGCAGCCGCCGGAACCAGGCGACGACCTCGCGCGCGACCGGCACGTCGGCGCCGCCCGGCTCGAGCCGCCGGGCGAGGAAGTCGAGGTAGCGGCGCAGGTGGAAGAGGGTGACCATCGAGACGCCGTGGCCGACGAGCGCGTTGTTGGCGTCGTTCCACTCCGGGCGCTGGGTGTTCATCCAGACGCCGCCGTCGGGGACCAGGTTCGACAGCTTGGCCAGCGCGGGCACCAGCAGCTTCTCGAGCAGGCCGGCGTGGTGGACCGCGCCGGCGCGGTCGCGGACCAGCTTGCCGTCCGTGCCGCCGGCGGCGACGCGCTCCGCGATGCGCGCCGCCCGCTCGTGGTCGAAGGCGATGGTGTGCCGCGGGTCGGCGACGATCTCGGCGTAGGGCGCGATCCGGTAGGGGACGTCCGCGTAGCAGAAGATCTCCCGGCCGAGCAGCTCCTCGAGCGTGCCGGGGGCGGCACGGGCCGTCGCCTCGAGCAGGCGGAGCAGGTAGACGACCTGGTGGTCGCCCCAGTAGCCGATGTGGCCCCACGGGTCGCGCGGGTCGAGCACCTCCCAGTCGATGCCGTCGCGCTCGATGCGGTAGGGGTTGAAGCCGTCGGCGGTGGAGGCGTCGACGAACCGCGCGACCATGCCCGGCAGGAAGCCCGGGAAGCTCGCGCCCAGCGCCTCCCAGTTCTGGAAGATGTCGCGCCAGTTGCCCTCGTAGCGCAGCGCGGGGCCGCCGTCGGCGTCCTTGAGTTGGATGGAGAAGCGGTTCCAGGGACGGCTCGGGTCGCCGTGGCGGCGGCCGAAGGTGAGCGGCAGGTACTCGTAGGCCAGCCGCAGCAGGTCGGGGTCGTTCCGGCCCGCCACGGTGCGCAGCAGCTCCGCCACCGGGAGCTGCGCGGGGAGCGCCTCCAGCGCCGCCCGGTGCCGAGCCGCGAGCGCGCGGTCGCGCGTGCGCACGAGGTCGGCGAAGTCGGCGGCGGGCACGTCGTGGTCCCGCGCGAAGACGCCGCCGCGCATGTTGTTGTAGAGGACGTTGGCGAGGTGGTGGACCGAGGCCTCGGTGTGCCCGGTGAGCTGCAGGCCGTCGGCGCTCGCCACGTTGCGGCGCAGGTTCCCGGCCGCCTCGTCCAGGCTGGCCTCGATCCCGGCGCCGAGGTCCCCGCCGGCGCGCAGCCGGGCCCGCAGCGCCGCGAGCCGCACGTGGTCCAGGCCCACGTCGGCGACCACGTGCCAGCGGGCGCGCTCCCCCGGGGCCAGCGCCAGCGAGGCGGCGACGAGGTGGTTGCCGCGCGCGCCGGTCAGCACGTCCGCGCGCGGGATGGGCCCGCCGTGGCGGAACGCGGCCACGGCGTCGAGCGAGAGGCTCACGGCGGTCGCGTCGAGGCCGTGGCTCCAGGCCACGTTGGCGCGCAGCCGCTCGACCGGCTCGGGCTGGTCGGTGATGCCGGTGGTGAGCGAGAAGATCCCCAGGCCCGAGTCCGGGTCGAGGTCGCAGCGCTTGTAGGCGTCCACGAGGCAGCTGGACTGCTGGTAGAGGGCCAGCGGGGCGCCCCAGGGCAGGAGGTTGCGCAGGCCGTCGAGCAGTTCGACCTCGACGGCCCCGGCGCCGCGGTTCTCGAGCGTCGCGGTGCGCACCAGGCCCAGCTCGTCGCTCCCCGTCCAGCGGTAGCGGAACGCGAGCCCGAGGCCGTGGTGGACCTCCTCGAACACCAGCCGGTTGCCGAGGACGTTCTTGTAGAGGCTGCGCTCGACGCGCGGGTCCTCCGCCGAGCGGTCCGAGAGCGGCTCCCAGGCGGCCGCCCGACCCGCGCCTCGCGCGGCTGCCCCGCGGCGCCCGCGCCCGCGCACGCGCAGCAGCGTGACGGGGCCGGTGTGGTGGTGCCCGTCGTGCAGCCGGTCCACCGTCTCGTAGGGGAAGAGCGCCCCGTCGGCGTCGCGCCGGCCGGCGGTCAGCCCGCCGCGGGAGGCGACGAACATCCACAGGTCGGTGTCGCTGGCCACGCTCGTCAGGAACGGCGGCATCCGGTCCACGCCGGCGATGCGGTAGTACGTCTCGCCGTCCAGCGTCACGAAGC
>CAZSQE010000414.1:0-2656 GCA_964608905.1 uncultured bacterium
CCGGTGACCGCGCCGGCGCAGGCCGCGGCGCTGCTCGAGGCCCCGCCGGGCGCGGTGGTCGCGGTCTCGGCCACGCGCGGCGACGGCGTCGCGGAGCTGCACGCGGCGCTCGCCGCGATGCTCTCCGGCGGCCACGGCCTGGCCGGCGCGGTCGCCAACCGCCGCCACGCCGAGGCGCTGGAGCGCGCCCGCGCGGCGCTGGGCCGTGCGCGCGGCGCGGCGGCGCAGGGGGCGCCGGGCGAGATCGTGGCGCTCGAGCTGCGCGAGGGCCTGGGCGCGCTCGGCGAGGTGAGCGGCCGCACGCTGGGCGGCGACATCCTCGAGCGCATCTTCAGCCGCTTCTGCGTCGGCAAGTGAGCGCGTTCGACGTCGTGGTGGTCGGGGCGGGCCACGCCGGCTGCGAGGCGGCGGCGGTCTGCGCGCGCCTCGGGCTGGACACGGCGCTGGTGAGCGCCGACGCGGACGGCACCGCGCGCATGTCGTGCAACCCGGCCATCGGCGGCATCGCCAAGGGCCACATGGTGCGCGAGTTGGACGCGCTGGGCGGGCTCATGGCCATCGCCACCGACCGCGCCGGCATCCAGTTCCGCGTGCTGAACCGCGGCCGCGGCCCGGCCGTCTGGTCGCCGCGCGCGCAGTGCGACCGGGCGCGCTACTCGGTGGAGATGGCGCGCCTGCTGGCGGGGCTGCCGCGGCTCGCGCGGGTGACCGGCGTGGTCGAGCGCGTCGAGCTCGCCGGCGGACGCGTCGCCGCGGTCGGGCTCGCCGACGGCCGGCGCCTCGACTGCCGCGCGCTGGTCGTCGCGCCGGGCACCTTCCTGGACGCGCTCATCCACATCGGCCCGCGCCGGCTGGCCGGCGGACGGATCGGCGAGCACGCCGCGCGCGCCCTGAGCGGGTCGCTCGCCGCGCTGGGGCTCGAGCGCGGGCGCCTCAAGACCGGCACGCCGCCGCGGCTGCACCGCGACTCGATCGACTGGGACGCGCTCGTCATCCAGCCCGGCGACGAGCCGCCGCCGCCGTTCTCGCACTGGACCGGCCGGCTCGAGCTCGAGCAGGTGCCGTGCTGGCAGACGCGCACGAACGCGCGCACGCACGAGGTCATCCGCGCCAACCTGCGGCACTCGCCGCTGTTCTCGGGCGAGATCCGCGGCCGCGGGCCGCGCTACTGCCCCTCGATCGAGGACAAGGTCGTGCGTTTCCCCGAGGTCGCCGCGCACCCCGTCTTCCTCGAGCCCGAGGGGCGCGACGTGCCGGAGATCTACGTCAACGGCATGTCGTCGAGCCTGCCCGAGGAGGTGCAGCGCGCGGTCGTGCGCACGCTGCCCGGGCTGGCGCGCGCCGAGATGCTGCGGCCCGGCTACGCGGTCGAGTACGACTTCGTGCCGCCGCACCAGGTCGGCGCCACGCTCGAGGCGAAGTCGGTGCCCGGGCTCTGGCTCGCCGGGCAGGTCTGCGGCACCTCGGGCTACGAGGAGGCGGCGGTGCAGGGCTTCGTCGCCGGCGTGAACGCCGCGCACCGGCTGCTCGGTCGCGCGCCGTTCGTGCTGCGCCGCGACCAGGCCTACGCCGGCGTGCTGGTGGACGACCTCGTCACGCGCGAGCACACCGAGCCCTACCGCATGTTCACCTCGGCCGCGGAGCACCGCCTGCTGCTGCGCGCCGACAACGCCGACGAGCGGCTCGCCGCCATCGGCTACGGCCTCGGGCTCGTCACCGACGCGCAGCTGGAGAGCGTGCGGGCGAAGTACGCGGCGATCGCGGCGGAGGAGCGGCGGCTCGCGCGGGTGACCGTGCGCGTTGGCGCGGCGGCCGGCGCGACGGACGACGACGGGGCCGCGGGCGGCGCGACGGCTCGCGCGGGCGCCGGCGCCGCCGCCGGGTCGGCGGAGGCGGGGACGGACGGCGTCGCCGCCGCCGCGGGCGCGCGCGGACCGGGCCCGCGGAGCGACGACGTGGATGCGGTTCGCGCGGGAGCGGACCGTGACCGCCGGCCCGTGCGTGCGCTGGCGTTCCTCGCGCGACCCGACGGCTCCTATCGCGCGCTGCCCGGGCACGGCGTCGCCACGGCGCTGCCGCCCGCGTGGGGCGAGTGCCTCGAGGTGCGCGTGCGCTACCACGGCTACATCAAGCGGCAGCAGCGCGCCGCCGCGAGCGCCGTGGCGCTCGAGCACATGGAGCTGCCGGCGGCGATGTGGGACGGGGAGTTGAACGGGCTGTCGCGCGAGGCGCGCGAGAAGCTGCGCCGCCGGCGACCGGCGACCATAGGCCAGGCCTCGCGCATCGCCGGCGTCTCGCCGGCCGACGTGACCATCCTGATCGTCCACGCGCGCCGCGCCGCCGCCGCAGCGGGCTGACGCGGCGCCGCGCGGGCCGGCCTCGACGGGCCCGCGCGGCTTTCCTCCCAGGCGCGGCCCGGAGACCACCTCGAGCGCTCGCGCATCCCGGAGCCCGCGCCCCCCGTAGCTCGCGTGTCGAGCGGTGCCGCTCGGCCCGCCTCGTGCTAGAGTGCGGGCGCATGAGACCTCGCGGCGCGAAGCGCGCGAAGAACTGGCCAGGTGGGCGACGACGCGACGGCGCGCGCAAGCGCTTCGGCGGGCCGCCGCGCTCCGGCGAAGACCGGAGTGGGAGCGCGGCGGGCAGGCCCGCCGCGCTC
>CAZSQE010000415.1:0-2653 GCA_964608905.1 uncultured bacterium
GGGCAGCGCCAGGCGCAGCGCCGTCGCGCCGCGCAGGGGGTTGGGCGCGGGCGCCGACAGCGCCAGCTCGCGCGGCAGCGCC
Organism: uncultured bacterium; assembly: GCA_964608905.1. GTDB lineage: Bacteria > Eisenbacteria > RBG-16-71-46 > RBG-16-71-46 > RBG-16-71-46 > JANXPZ01. The sequence goes on from CAZSQE010000415.1 coordinate 83, forward strand.
GGGCCCGGCGCGTCCACCGCCCCGTTCGGCAGAAGGCCGGCGTAGGGGCTGACGTTGCCGTGGATGTCCACGGCGCAGACCTTGTACCACGCGGGGTAGCCGAGGTCGTCGGTGAAGGCGCAGGTGGTCAGCGTGGCGATCAGGTTCCCCTCGTCGGGCACGAAGGAGGCCCCGCTGTCGCGATGGAGCCGGAAGCAGGCGAAGTCGGCCGCCGGGCAGACGCCCCACTGCAGCCTGCTCACGCCGTCGGCGTAGTCCCCGCTGAGCGGGGCGGGCATGGGCGGCGCGAGGTTGTCCACCGAGTAGCCCGAGTCGGGCGCCGAGTCCCAGTAGTAGGAGCCGCCGTTCTCCGCGCTGACCATGAACCGGGTGTAGGGATTGGATCCCGCCATCGAGTCGGTGGTGGTGGCGGCGACGAGGCTGTAGCCCTCGCGGGCCCGCGCCGGCACGCTCCCCACGTACTCCCAGTACGTGGTCTGCGCGCCCAGCGTGGCGGCGCGGAGGGCAGGGCGGAGGCCGCCGGCCGCGGTCGCGAGCGTCGCGGGCTCCGCCGTGACGGCGGCGCTGGGCACCTGGCGCCACACCGAATAGGCTTCGATGTCGAAGACGGGATCGGCGTCGAGGTAGCTGGCGGTCCACTCCACGACGACCTGCCCGCCCTGGTCGCCGGCGACGTCCTCGATGGCGGTGATCGCGGGCTCGGCCTCGCCGATCGCCCCGAAGCGGTCCGCGCGCTGGGCGTAGATGTTGAAGTCGCCCAGACCGTGGGTGCTGCTGAAGGCCACGATGGCCCCGCCCACGTCGTCCGGGGTCACCCAGTGGCCCTGGTCCGACGTCCCGTTGGTGCACAGGGGCACACCGTTCGACGTCCACATCAGGTTCCCGGTGGAACTCACCCGGCGCGCGTAGAGGTAGGCGCCGACGTTCCGGTAGTCCAACCAGGCCGCGATGGCGCCGCCGGCGCCGTCCCCGGCGAGGCGGATGCTCAACTGATGGCCCGAGGCCGAGCACAGGGCCACTCCGTTCGCGGTCCACTGCGGGAACCCGTCCGCCTTCAGCCTCTGAGCGTACACGTTGTTGTCGCTGCCGTTGCGGAGGTCCTGCCAGGCGATGATGGCGCCGCCGGCGCCGTCCGAGGCGATGGCCGGCAGCTCCTGGTCATCGGCCGAAGTGCACACCGCCATGCCGTTCCCCATCCACTGCGCGGTCCCGCTGGCGTTCACGCGCTGGGCATAGAGGTTGTAGTCCGTGGCGTTGCGGAAGTCATGCCAGGCGATGATGGCGCCGCCGCTGCCGTCACTGGCCAGGGCGACGCCCGACTGGGTCGAGGCCGAGTTGCAGATGACGATGCCGTTCGCCGTCCACTGGGTGGTGCCGCTCGTGTTCACGCGCTGGGCGTAGACGTCGCTCGTGCCGCTGCGGTCGTCCGTCCAGGCCGCGATGGCCCCGCCCGAGCCGTCCGGCACGATCTGCGGAAGCGACTGGTTGTTGGTGGCCGTGCAGAGCGCCACGCCGTTCGCGGTCCACTGGGGCGTGCCGCTCGAGTTCACGCGCCGGGCGTAGATATCGTTACTCACGTTGCTGCGGTTGTCGTACCACGTGACGATCGCGCCGCCGGCGCCGTCCGTGCAGATCTCGGGGCCGTTCTGGTTGTAGCTGGCCGTACACAGCGCCACCCCGTTGGCGGTCCACCCCGGCACGCCGTTGGACCAGACGCGCTGGACGTAGATGTCCGCGGACGAGCCGCGGGCGTCCACCCAGGCGATGATGGCACCACCCGAGCCGTCCGGGCAGATCGAAGGCGCGTACTGACCCCCGGTGGCCGTGCAGACCGCGACTCCGTTCGCGGTCCACAGGGACACGCCGTCACGGTTGAGGCGCTGGGCGTAGACGTCGCCGGAGCCGTCGCTGCGGTAGTCGACCCAGACGATGATCGCCCCGCCGGCGCCGTCCGAGCAGCTCCTCGGGTACTGCTGCGTGTTGGCCGCGGTGCACACCGGCAGGTTGACCATGGGATCGGACGGCCAGGCGGCCTGCGCCGGGTCCGTCAGCGCGCCGGGGAGCAGGAAGGCGAGGAGCAGGAACGGCACGATGCGGTGCTGGAGGGTCATGGCGGGTCTCCGGTGGCGCGGCGCCCAGGTGCAGGACCCGCCGGTGGCCGGGTCGGCGAGTGTCCAGCCTGGCGGCTCCCATGCCGCCAGCGTTCCCTCCAGTATGGCTGTCGTGGCTGAGCCCGGCAACGAGAAACCGGCCCCCGGGAGCCCCTGGGGCGCGCTTCCCGCGGTCCGCGCCGCCTTGACGCTGCGCCGACCGGCTCGGTATAGTCCCCCGTCCTTGAAGGTCTTCGAGCGGAAGTAGCTCAGCCCGGTAGAGCGCCACCTTGCCAAGGTGGATGTCGCGGGTTCGAATCCCGTCTTCCGCTCCATTCTGTCGCGGGGCCGGCCGAGGCTCCGGATTCCGGCGAGCGCCTGCGTGAGCGGGTCGCCCCGGGGTGCGGCTCGGCCGGCCCCGTGGCGTTCCGTCCGGGAGGTGGCCATGGCCCCCCAGCGCCGCAAGCCCTCGGTCCCCGCG
>CAZSQE010000416.1:0-2644 GCA_964608905.1 uncultured bacterium
TTTCCCCCCCCGCGGCCCCACTCCGCCGCCCACTGACCCGGCCGCCGACGGAACGGCCGCGCGCCCGGGGGCGCGCGGCCGTTCGGCTGCCGGCCCGGCTCAGGTGCAGCAGCCCTCCTTCTGCAGTTCCACGATGCGGCGCTTCTCCGCCCGCGTCAGGAACCAGACGGCGACGAGGATGAACCCCACCGAGACCCAGTCCTGCACGGAGGGGAACCTGGCCCCGAAGAGGAAGAACATGAGCAGCGTGGCCGTCGTGCCCGCCAGCAGCGAGGTGAGCCGGTTCACCAGCCCCGCGAACGTGGCGGTGCGGCCCTTGAACATGAAGATGAAGACCGAGAAGAAGGCGAGGATCCCGTAGGGGATGCCCGAGAGCATCGCCGTCGCGTCCGGTGCCTGCACCGCGACGCGGTAGTCGGTGATCGCCCGTGCGGTCCAGCCGAGACCGGGCGCGGCGAAGAAGACGAACGCTCCGATGGCCACCATGGTGACGCTGGCGGCGATCTGCTCGACGAAGAAGAACCCCTGGTTGTCGAGCTTCACGCCCTTGGCCCGCGTGTTCTTGAAGTAGTTCATGATGTAGATGCGGATCGCGTAGGCGGTGACGTACAGGCCCATGATGGTCATGGCCGCCGTCGAGTGCATGAAGTCGAAGCTGCCCGCCGAGGCGCCGGGCCGGTAGCCGATCCAGCGCACCGCCTCGAAGCCGCGGGCGTAGAGCGCGTCCCCGACCGGCAACAGCACGACGTTCGTGGCCACCGCCAGCAGGGCGAAGAGCACCGCCCAGTTCTCCTCGGCGTAGACGCGCTTCTTCAGGATGCCCTGACGGACCTGGACGGCGTCCACCAGCCGGCTGATGACGATGATGCTGCCCCGCATGATGACCATCGCCACCATGACCGAGATCGGCAGGGTGTACATCAGCGTGGTGGTGGGGATGACGATGGCGGTGCAGATGCCGGAGGGGATGATGTAGGCGGCCTCCGACGGGACCGTGAACGGCCCCCACTTCACCGGGCGGTTCGAGTGGAACCGCCACCACCCCAGCAGGATGGCGACGGTCACCGCCAGCAGGCTGCTGCCCACCGTGTTGTTGAACAGGAACGCCATCTCCGGCATGCGGGGCGAGGGCCCGCCCGTGAACACCTTGGCGAAGATGCCGGTGAGGACGTAGAAGCCGAAATAGCCGCCGCAAAGCTGGAGCAGGCGTCCGGTGCTTTCGGACGACGTCTTCCACATGGTCACACCCTCCGTGGCCGAATATCCCCATGTGTCATCGGCCGGGGCGCCGCCGGGCATGAGCAGGCGTCCGGCCGGGCCGGGCACATCCTGCGCCCGCCGCCGATTTCGGCAACTCTACTCCCTTTAGGGACTTGCGTCACGCAGGAAGGGGGCCGGCGGCCCGGTCCCGGGAAGGGGGAACGCCATCCAACCCGCTCAGACCTTGGGATGGGGCGTGCGGACGACCTGCCCACCGCCCGGCAGGGGCTCGAGCACGTAGTCCGCGAACAGGGACGGGGCCTCCCGGCGCATGAGTTCGAGGATCTCCAGCGCCACGGTCCGGATCTCCACGTCGGCCGCGGCCGAGCCCCGCATCTCGATGAAGTGGCGCAGTGCCCGGGCGTTGGCGGTGACGAAGATGCGGGTCTCGGTGGCGTTGGGCAGCACCGAGCGGGCGGCCTGCCGGGCCAGCTTGCGGCGCAGCGTGGCGTCGGGTTCGTCGGCGTAGCGCCGCTCGAGCCCCTCCACCAGCCGGTCGTAGGCGGCGCGCGCCCCGTTGACCGCGTCGGCCCAGACGGCGTGCAGGACGGGGTCCTCGGCGATGACCGCCGGCTCCACGTAGGGCGACTCGGACTCGTTGACGTAGCGCTGCGAGAGCTGGGAGTAGGCCCAGCCGGCGCGGTGACGCACCAGCTCGTGGGTGAGCGAGCGCGACACCCCGGTGATGACGAAGCTCCACAAGCAGTGCTCGAGCACCGAGCCGTGACCCACCTCGATGAGGTGCCCGACGAACTCCCGGTTGGTCTTCCGCCCCCTGCCGTACGAGAGGTAGCAGAGCCGGCCGGCCATCTCGGCCAGCACCTCGGCCCCCACCTCGGTGTCGGTGGTCCAGGTCAGCTCGTGCTCGGCGAGGAAGCCGGCGATGGCCTCGGGGTCCACGACCTGGCGGCCCACGAGCCGCACGCGGGGCGCGCGGATGACCCTGAGGGGACGGTCGGCGCCGGCGGCTGCCATGGACGGGCTCCTCCTGGTGGACGGACGGGACGTCGAAGGCGGCACTCTATCCGCCCGCTCCCGCTTCGGCAACGGGCCCGCCGCGTCGGCGCGCGGGCGCGGCCCTCCCGTCCAGCACCGCGCGCGCCGCCTCGGCGGGCGTGTCCGCCACCTGCACGTGGGCGAACAACTCGGGCAGGACGAACCCCGGCGCGCGCTGGGCCTCGAGCCAGCCCCGCCACTGCGGCCCCATGAGCACCAGCGGCACGGCCGGCCGGGCGCCGGCCATGAGCAGGTTCCAGGTCAGGAACACCTCGGCCAGGGTGCCGACGCTGCCGCCCACGGCGACGAAGCCGTCGGCCCGGCCGATGATGGTGCGCAACCGCTCGAACAGGTCGCGCGTGTGCACCCGCTCCGCGACCCAGGGGTT
>CAZSQE010000417.1:0-2642 GCA_964608905.1 uncultured bacterium
CCGGTGGGCCGCGCGTCCGGACGGGCGGCCCGACCGCCCGAACCCAGCAACCGGCCCGGGCCGGCGCCCCGAGGGGGGCACGCCGGGCATGGAGGAAGGATCTGAGCATGAGACGTTTCATCGTCCCCATCGCCGTCTTCACCGCCGCGGTCGTGTCGTTCCTGATCTGGTGGAACCTGCCCCTGCTCATCGGTCCGTACGGCGAGGAGATGAAGAAGGCCGGCCCGCTGGTCTCCCTGCTGATCCTGATGCTCATCCTGCAGATCGCGATCGTGATCGAGCGGACCCTGAGCCTGCGCAAGGCCCAGGGCAAGGGCCCGCTCCCGGTGTTCCTCAACAACGTCCGCAAGAAGCTGCGCGAGGGTGACGTGCAGGGCGCCATCGGCGAGTGCGCGAAGCAGCGCGGCTCGGCGGCCAACGTGATCCGCGCCGGCCTCGAGCGCTACCAGTTGATGCAGAGCGAGCACGCGCCGAAGGAGAAGGTGGTCGCCGAGACGCAGGCCGCCATCCAGGAGGCCAACGGCCTCGAGGTGCCCCTGCTCGAGCGGAACCTGGTCGGCCTGTCGACGATGGCCTCGACCGGCACCATGGTGGGCCTGCTCGGCACGACCGTCGGCATGATCCGCGCGTTCGCCGCGCTCGGCCACACCGGCGCCGTGGACGCGACGAAGCTCGCCATCGGCATCTCCGAGGCGCTCGTGAACACCGCCGGCGGCCTCGCGGTGGCGATCATCGGCATCATCATGTACAACGTCTTCGTGACGCGGGTGGACGGCTTCAGCTACATGATGGACGAGGCCTCCTACGAGGCGATCCAGCTCCTGTCCTCGCACGCCAGCAGCGCGCAGAAGTAGGGAAGCGGAGTCATGCTCAAGACGAAGCGTCGCATCGGCATCAGCATCGACATGACGCCGATGGTGGACATCGCCTTCCTGCTGCTGATCTTCTTCATGGCGACGACGCAGTTCGCGCCGCCGGAGAAGGACAAGATCGACCTGCCCGACTCGAGCTCGGACGCGAAGTCGCCGGAGACGAACATCATCGTCGTCTCGGTGACCAAGACGCCGACGATCAAGGTCGTGTACCGGCAGGGCGGCAACGAGGTGACGCGGGAGGTCGCGCCGGAGGCGGTGGCGACCGACCTCGGCATGGTCCTCAGCAACGCCCGCGCCGCCAACCCGGCCGCCCGCGTCCTCGTCAAGATGGACAAGGCCGCGTCGTACGGGCTCATGGCGGACATGATGGCGGGCCTGCAGGAGTCGAAGGCCACCCGGTTCAACGTCCAGACGAACCTGAAGGCAGACGCCGGCGCGTTCCGGCAAGAGAAGGCCGAGTGAACCCCCGGCCCGTCAGGAGGTGAGCACCCATGGGGATGGTAGACACCCCCGAACGAAGAAGTGGCGGTAAGAAGAAGGGGCTGGGGTTCTCGCGCAAGAAGCGCCGCATCGGCATCCGCATCGACATGACGCCGATGGTGGACATCGCCTTCCTGCTCCTCATCTTCTTCATGGTGACGACGGTGTTCCGGACGCCGCAGGCGCTGGAGATCAACCTGCCGCCGGACCAGGAGACGAAGATCGAGGTGGCGGAGTCGAAGGTGATGACGGTGCGGGTGCTGCCGGACGAGCGGATCTTCTGGAAGCGCGGCAACGATCCGTGGGTCCAGACCGGCATCGACGGCCTGAAGACGGTGTTCGCGCCGTTCAAGGGCAGCCGGGAGCTCATCGTCATCCTCAAGATCGACCGTGAGGCGGAGTTCAGCTTCATGGTGGAACTCATCGACCAGCTCGACCTGGCTCAGCTGACCCGCTTCTCCCTGGGCACGCTGACCCCCGAGGAGAAGAAGGAGGTCGAGACGCTGTGACCGTGACCAAGGAACGTGTGAGTCTGTTCGAGTTCATGCCCTACGGGGCCCCCGAGCTGATGGAGGTGGCCCGCAGGTACATGGTCCGGGGTGTGGGGGGGGCGATCGGTATCATGATCGTCGGGTTCGGGATCTCGATGGTCACGAACCTCGTCCTGAGCCGGGCCCCGAAGGAGATACCGGTGGTGGTGGTGCCGTTCCGCGAGCTGTCGGCGCCGCCGCCGCTCCAGAAGACGGACGCCCCGCCGCAGGTCGCCATCAGCACCACGATGACGGCCCCGACGGTCGGCATACCCGTCCCGGTGCCGGACGCCGAGGCGCCGATGGAGCAGACCATCGCCTCGCAGGACGAGCTGGCGCGCGCCATGCCCAGCACGGACATGACGAGTGACGGCAATCAGCAGATCGTCGTGGCCCCGCCCACCGACGAGGAACTGCCGAGTTTCGGCGAGTACGTCTACGTCGAGGAGTTGCCGGAGGCCATCCACAAGCAGGCGCCGCAGTACCCCGACCTCGCCCGCGAGGCGAGCGTCGACGGCACCGTGATGGTCCAGGCGCTGGTCGGCAAGGACGGCCGGGTCAAGGACACGCGCGTCGTCAAGTCCATCCCGATGCTCGACGCCGCCGCCATCGCGGCGGTGCGGCAATGGGTGTTCAAGCCGGCGCTGTCGAACAACAAGCCGGTCGCCGTGTGGGTCGCGGTGCCGGTGAAGTTCACGCTGCACTGATCAGGCGGCGGACGGGGGGCCGGCCGGCCCCCCGTCCGCCGCCTGATCAG
>CAZSQE010000418.1:0-2636 GCA_964608905.1 uncultured bacterium
GCCGGAGGCCGGTCGGGGCCCGCGGCCGCTGGCGCAGGTCGAGGTGGCGGCGACGCACCGCTGGGCCTCGGGCCTGCGCGAGCTGGACCGCGTGCTGGGCGGCGGCGTGATGCCGGGCTCGCTCGTGCTGGTGGGGGGCGACCCGGGCATCGGCAAGAGCACGCTCATGCTGCAGCTGGCCGGCACGCTGGCCGGCGCGGGCCGGCGCGTGCTCTACGTCTCGGGCGAGGAGAGCGAGGAGCAGGTGCGGCTGCGCGCCGGGCGGCTCGGTCCCATCCCCGAGTCGCTGCTGGTGCTGACCGAGACCGACCTCGAGACCGTGCTCGAGGCGGCGGCGCAGGTGCGGCCGGACGTGCTGGTGGCCGACTCGATCCAGACGCTGTCGCGCGCCGACCTCGAGGGCGGACCCGGCTCGGTGACGCAGGTGCGCGAGTGCGCCCTGGCGCTGCTGCACTACGCCAAGGGCTCGGCGGCGGCGGTCTTCCTGGTCGGGCACGTGACCAAGGAGGGCGCGGTGGCCGGGCCGCGCGTGCTCGAGCACATGGTGGACGCGGTGCTCTACCTCGAGGGCGAGCGCTACCAGCACTACCGCGTGCTGCGCGCCGCCAAGAACCGCTTCGGCTCGACCAACGAGCTGGGCGTGTACGAGATGACGGACGCCGGCCTGCGCGAGGTGGCCAACCCGAGCCTGGCGTTCCTGTCGCACGGGGACGGATCCGCGACGCTGGCGCCGGGCGTGGCGGTGGTGGCCAGCGTCGAGGGCACGCGCCCGCTGCTGGTCGAGGTGCAGGCGTTGGTGGCGACCTCGTTCTACGGCACGCCGCAGCGGGTGGTGAGCGGCTTCGACCCCAAGCGCCTGGCGCTGCTGCTGGCGGTGCTCGAGCGGCGCGTCGGCCTGCGGCTGGGGCGGCACGACGTCTTCGCCACCGCCACCGGCGGCATCACGCTCGACGAGCCGGGCACCGACCTCGGCCTGGCGCTGGCGGTGGCGTCGAGCTACCGCAGCCGCCCGGTGCTCGAGGGCACGCTGGCGGTGGGCGAGGTGAGCCTCTCGGGCGAGCTGCGGCGCGTCTCGCGCGTCGAGGCACGGGTGCGCGAGGCGGCGGCGCTGGGCTTCCGGCGCGCGGCGGTGCCGGCGCTGCAGGCGGCCGACGCGCGCGGCGCGGGCATCGAGGTGGTGCCGGTCGCCAGCCTGCGCGAGGCCATCGGCGCGCTGCTGGGGGCGAAGGTGACGGCGGCGCCCGACCCGGCGGCGCCGGCGCGGAGCCGCCCGTGAGCGTGGCGGCGATCCTGCTGTGCGCGGGACGCGGCGAGCGGCTCGGCGCCGGGGTGGAGAAGGCGCTGGCGCCGCTGGCCGGCCGCCCGCTCTTCCTGTGGAGCCTGGAATCGCTCGAGCGCTGCGCGGCGGTGGAGGCGATCGTGGTCGTGGGCCCGGTGCGCCGGCTGCAGGAGGCGATGGCCGCGGCCGGCTTCGCCCCGGCGAAGGTCGTGGGCTGGACCGAGGGCGGGCGCGAGCGGCGGGACTCGGTGGCGCGCGGGCTGCGCGCGCTGCCGGGGGGGTACGACTTCGTCGCCGTGCACGACGCGGCGCGCGCGCTGGTCACGCCGGAGCTGGTCGCGCGCGTGGTGGGCGACGCGGTCGCGCACGGCGCGGCCATCGCGGCGGTGCCGGTGGCCGACACGCTCAAGCGGGTCGCGCTGGGGCGCGTCGAGGACACGGTGCCGCGCGCGTCGCTGTGGTGCGCGCAGACGCCGCAGGTGTTCCGGCGCGACTGGCTGGAGGCGGCGCACGGGGCGCCCGCCGGGGTACCCGCCGGGGTACCCGCCCTCGGCGGGTCCGGGTCCGGGTCGGCGCGTTCGGCGGCGACGGACGACGCGGCGCTGGTCGAGGCGCTGGGCCACCCGGTCCACGTCACCGAGGGCGACGCGCTGAACCTCAAGATCACGACCGCGCGGGACCTGGCGCTGGCCGAGGCCTGGCTGGCGCGGCGGGACGGCTGAGATGGGACCGCGGGCGGACAGGGGCCGCGACCACCGCCGCCGGATCACGACCGCGCGGGACCTGGCGCTGGCCGAGGCCTGGCTGGCGCGGCGGGAGGGCTGAGATGGGACTGCAGGTGGGCATCGGCTACGACATCCACCGCCGCGTGGCGGGCCGCCCGCTGGTGCTGGGCGGCGTGACCATCCCCGGCGACTGGGGGCTCGAGGGGCACAGCGACGCCGACGTGCTGCTGCACGCCATCGGCGACGCGCTGCTGGGGGCGGTCGCGCTCGGCGACCTGGGCCGGCACTTCCCGCCCGGCGACCCGCGCTGGAAGGACGTCTCGAGCCTCGAGCTGCTCAACCTGATCCGCGCGCTGCTGGCCGGGCGCGGCGCCACGGTGGTGAACGTGGACGCCACGGTGATCGCGGAGGAGCCGAGGCTGGCGCCGCTGCGCGAGGCGATGTGCCTGAACATCGCGCGGGCGCTGCGCATCGGCGCCGAGAAGGTCTCGGTCAAGGCCACGACCAACGAGGCGCTCGGCGCGCTCGGCCGCGGCGAGGGCCTGGCGGCGCTGGCCGTGACGATGGTGGAGCTGCCGTGAGCCTGCCGGCGGCGCGTCTCGCGGCGGGACCCGGCGCGGGCGGACCGGGCC
>CAZSQE010000419.1:0-2630 GCA_964608905.1 uncultured bacterium
CCGCCTGCCTCGCCGCCGCCCGGACCCTGTCGCGCCGCCGCCGGCGCGCCGCCGCCGAGTGGGCCGAGCGGCTGACGACGGAGATGAAGCCGCTCGGCCTCCCGCACGCCGCGCTCACCTTCGCCTTCGCGCCGGACGGGGCCGAGCCGCCCGAGCCCGGCCCGCACGGCCTCGACCGCGTCGAGATCCTCTTCACCGCCAACCCGGGCGAGCCGGCCCGGCCGCTGCAGCGCATCGTCTCGGGCGGCGAGCTGTCGCGCGTCATGCTGGCGCTCAAGGTCGCGCTCGAGGAGCGCGACCCGGTGGACGTGCTGCTCTTCGACGAGGTGGACTCCGGCATCGGCGGCGTGGTGGCCCAGGCGGTGGGGGAGCGGCTGCGCGCCCTGGCCCGGCGGCGCCAGGTCATCTGCGTCACCCACCTGCCGATGATCGCCGCGCTGGCCGGGCACCACCTGCGCGTGACCAAGTCGGTGGCCGGCGGCCGGACCACGGCGCGCATCGAGGCGGTCGAGGGCGGCGAGCGGGTCGAGGAGCTGGCGCGCATGCTGGCCGGCGGCCGCGTCACCGACACCACGCGCCGCCAGGCCCGCGAGTTGCTCGAGGCCGGCGCGTGAGCGAGCCGCGGCGGCCGTGTCGCGCCCCGGCCGCGCCCGGTGTACAGTGCGCTTCCCGGGCCGGCGCCGCCCCCAGTTCCGCGGGGAGCGCCCGCCGCCCGGATCGCCACCACGAGGAGGACGACCGGTGATCCGCACCGCCATCGCCCGCGCGATGCTCCGCGAAGACCTGCCGCGGGAGCTGGCCCGCGCCAGCATGGAGCAGATCCTCGACGGCGAGGCCACGCCGGCGCAGATCGGGGCGCTGGCCATCGCGCTGCGCATGAAGGGCGAGACGCCCGAGGAGATCGCGGCGATGGCCGAGGCCATGCGCCTGCGCGTGCCGCCCATCCGCTCCAAGCGCGCGCCGCTGCTCGACACCTGCGGCACCGGCGGCGACAACACCGGGACGTTCAACATCTCGACCACCAGCGCCATCGTCGTCGCCTCCTGCGGCGTGGCCGTGGCCAAGCACGGCAATCGCGCCGTCTCCAGCCGGGCCGGCAGCGCCGACGTGCTCGAGTCGCTGGGCGTCGGGCTCGACCTCACGCCCGAGAGCGCCGCGCGCTCGCTCGACGTGCTCGGCATCTCCTTCCTCTTCGCCCCCAACTACCACGCCGCGCTGCGGCACGCGGCGCGGCCGCGCCGCGAGCTGGGCGTACGCACCGTGCTCGACCTGCTCGGCCCGCTCACCAACCCGGCCGGGGCGCGCCGGCAGCTGGTCGGCGTCTTCGCCAACCGGCTGGTGCGCCGCATCGCCGAGGTGCTGCGCATCCTCGGCAGCGAGCGCGCCTGGGTCGTGCACGGCCTCGACGGGCTGGACGAGCTGACGGTGTTCGGGCCCTCGCACGTCGCCGAGCTGCGCGACGGCGAGATCCGCGAGTTCGAGGTCGACCCGGCGCCGCTCGGGCTGGCCCACACCGTCCGCGAGGGCATCGCGGGCGGCGACGCGGCGGCCAACGCCGCGCGCATCCGCGGCGTGCTGACGGGGGAGAAGGGCGCCGCGCGCGATGTCGTCGTGCTCAACGCCGGGGCGGCGCTGGTCGTGGCCGGCGTGGCGGGCGGGCTGGCCGAGGGCGTGGCCCGCGCGCAGGAGGCGATCGACGGCGGTCTGGCGGCCGAGAAGCTGGCCGACCTCGCCGCCTTCCGCGACTAGGCTCCGCCTGGGAACGCCCCGTGGAGCGCGCCGGCTGCCCGCCCGAGGGCGGGCCCGGCGTTCTCAGGCGGAGCCTGGGTCAGGGGACGACCTTCGTCGAGTCGCCGTACTGCCACTCGTCCCACACCCGCAGCGCCGGGATCCCGTACGAGGCGTACATCACCGCCGTGCGCGGGTTGCTCTCGATCGCCACGTAGCGCGTGCGGTCGGGACGCCCGTGCGCGGGGAAGACGTGCCGCTCGAGGATGTCCCGCTTGCAGGCGGGCGGCGGCAGGTCCCTGGTGTTGAACCACGCCTCGTCGGGCTGCCAGCCGAGCAGCGTCCCGATGCGCTCCAGCGTCGCCGCGCGGTTCCGCTCCGGCCGGGCGGTGATGAGGATCACGTGGCGTTCGCGCACGAGGTCGAGCAGCCAGTGCCGGTAGCGCTCGAGGCCGATGCGCCGCGCGAAGTCCTTCCCGCCGAGCCGCGCCGTCTCGGCCTGGTTCTCGACGAAGGTGTAGTTGAGGTCGAGCAGCACGACGGTCTCCGCCGGGACGGCCGCGGCGGCCGGCTCGGCGGCGGGCCGGGCAGGGCCGGCGAGCAGGCCCAGGACGACGAGGAGCGGGAACGGCGACGGCGGGCGCGACATGGGTACCTCCGCGGTGGACGGCGACGCCGGGAGTCATACCCGCGCGAGCCGGGAGAGACAACCCCGCCGGCGGTGCCGGAGCGGCCCCGCCGCGGACGGCACGTCCCCGCGCACGGCCCCGCGTGGCGCCCCGTGCGGGGCTGTGGTATAAACGCTGGCCGCGCGCCCGTAGCTCAATTGGATAGAGCGTTGGCCTCCGGAGCCAAAGGTTACAGGTTCAAATCCTGTCGGGCGTACCACCTCTCTTCATGAC
>CAZSQE010000420.1:0-2626 GCA_964608905.1 uncultured bacterium
CCGGTGCCGCTGCCGGCGGTGGTCACGGTGGAGACACGGTGAGCGGCGCGGGCGGGACGCGCCCCGGCGCCGCCGGCGCGCGCCGCGGCGCGACCTTTCCCTGCGCGCGCTGCGGCCGCCCGCTGCGGCGCGACACCCGCGCGCGCCCGCCGCGCATCCGCTGCGCGCGCTGCAGCTACCTGATCTACGACTACCCGCGGCCCTGCGCCGGTCTCATCGTGGTGCGCGACGACCGCGTGCTGCTGCTGCGGCGGGCCGCGGCCCCGCGGCGCGGCTGCGTGGACGTGCCCGGCGGCTTCCTCGACGCGGGGGAGGACCTCGAGCGCGCGGCCCGGCGCGAGCTCAGGGAGGAGACCGGGCTCACCGTGGGTCGCGCCGAGCCGCTGGGGACCTACTGGGACCGCTACCACCTCCGGGGCTTCGGCTGGATCCCGACCATGAACGTCTACTTCGCCGCCCGCTGGCGTCGCGGCGAGCCGGTCGCCGCCGACGACGCGGCGAGCGCCGAGTGGGTGCCGTTCGCGCGGCTGGGGAGCCGCGCGGCCCGCTACGCCTGGAAGCACATGCGGCCGCTGCTGCGCGACGCGCGGCGCTGGGCCGGGCGGTGACCGTGTCGCGGCGCGTCCTCGCGCTCCTCGTCTTCGCCGCGTCCCTCGCGGCGGCCGCCGCCCCAGCGCGGGCCGGCGCCGCCAGAGAAGCGGCGCCCTTGATGACGCGACGCCGCGGGTGGATGCTGTGTGCCTGCGCCGCGGACGGAGCGCGGCGGACGGTGAGGAGGGGAACGTCATGGGCCTGCTGATCCGGCACGGCGAGATCGTGACGGCGACGGAACGCCGCGTCGCCGACCTCTACGTGGACGACGGCCGCATCGCGGCCATCGGCGAGGGGCTCGAGAAGCGCTCGGCCGCCGACCGGGTGCTCGACGCGGACGGCCGCTACGTCTTCCCCGGCTTCGTGGACCCGCACGTGCACCTCGACCTGCCGGTGGCGGGCACGGTCTCGGCCGACGACTTCGCCACCGGCACCGCCGCGGGCGTGGCCGGCGGCACGACCACCGTCCTCGACTTCGTCGTGCCGGCGCGCGGCCAGCCGCTGCGCGAGGCGCTCCGCGACTGGCGCGAGCGGGCGAAGGGGGCGGTCGCCGACTACGGCTTCCACATGGGTGTGTCCGGCTGGCACGATCGCCTGGCCGCCGAGATGCGCGCCGTGGTCGCGGAGGAGGGCATCCCCTCGTTCAAGGTGCTCATGGCCTACAAGGGCACCGTGATGGTGGACGACGGCGAGATGTTCCAGGTCATGAGGCACGCGGCGCGACTCGGGGCGCTGGTGCTGGTGCACGCCGAGAACGGCGAGGCGGTGGCCGCGCTGCAGCAGGAGCTGCGCGCGCGCGGCGACCTCGGCCCCGAGTTCCACCCGCTGTCGCGGCCGAGCTGCCTCGAGGGCGAGGCCACGCACCGCGCGCTGGTGCTCGCCAAGCTGCACGGCACCGAGGTCTACGTCGTGCACATGACCTGTCGCGAGGCGGTCGAGGCGCTGGCGCGGGCGCGCGCCGCCGGCGAGCGCTGCTACGGCGAGACCTGCCCGCAGTACCTGCTGCTCGACGACACGGTGTTCGCCAAGCCCGGCTTCGAGGCGGCGGCCTACGTGTGCAGCCCGCCGCTGCGGCCGGTCGGGCAGGGCCACCAGGGGGCGCTGTGGAACGGCCTCGCCGACGGCACGCTCGACACCGTCGGCACCGACCACTGTCCCTTCACCATGGAGCAGAAGCGGCTCGGGCAGGACGACTTCACGAAGATCCCCGGCGGCCTGCCCGGAGTCGAGGACCGCCTCGCGTTGCTCTACACGTACGGCGTGGGCGGGGGCCGCTTCGACCTGAACCGGCTGGTGGCCGTCGGCAGCACGAACGCCGCGCGCATCTTCGGCCTCTACCCGCGCAAGGGCGAGATCGCGGTGGGCAGCGACGCCGACCTCGTGCTCTACGACCCGAGCGGCACCTCGGTGCGCAGCGCGAAGACGCACCGCTCGCGCTGCGACCGCAACCCGTACGAGGGGATGACGGTCAAGGGCCGCGTCACCCACGTGGTCGTGAACGGCCGCGTCGTCTTCGACGACGGGAAGCTGGACGTCGAGCCCGGCGCCGGGCGCTACCTGCCGCGCGCGCCGCGCGTGGCGCGGGGACCGCTGCCGCCGCACGCGATGGAGATGGGCCGGATCGGGTAGCTAGGGCCTCGCCCTCCGCTTCGGCAGCGCCGTCTCCAGCGCCAGCGACACCTTCCAGCCGGATGCCTCGCGCCGCCAGACGTGCAGGTAGACGCTCGAGTCGGGCGCGGCGCCGTCGCCGTGTCGCCGCTCCAGCATCCCGTAGGTGCAGCCGAGGTCGCCCGAGAGCGACACGCGCTGCGCCTCCGGGTCCCAGCGCGTCGCCCCGGGCAGGAGCCGCACCATCTCGCGCGCCCCGGCGGCGCCCGTGACCGGGGTCACCGCGTCGCGGTAGAAGCGCACGTCGCGCGCGGCGCGCCGGGCGAAGGCGGCGACCGGGCCGCGCGCGCGGGCGTCCTCGGTCCAGGCCCGGTCGAGCGCCATCAGGTCCGGCGGCGGGCCCGGCGCGCGCCGCGCCGCGTGGGCC
>CAZSQE010000421.1:0-2591 GCA_964608905.1 uncultured bacterium
ACGGCCGAGCCGCGGGCCCCGCGGACGCAGACGCGCCGGTCGCCGCGCGCAACGCTTGCGGCGTGTTCCGCGCCGATTTCGACAACCGGACTACGGCGCCCGAGGGCGGCGGCGCGGGCGCTATCAACGCGGAGATCAAGTGCGGCGTGTTCGGGTTCGGCGCCGAGGCAGATCACGAGCCGGTGCCCGGCGACGTGTGCTACATCGTGGACAACCAGACGGTCTCCACGGATGACGACTCCGCCTCGCGCGGGCTCGCGGGCTACTGCACCGCGGTCGAGACGCTGAACGGGATCGCCGTTTACTACGTGTTCATTTCCCCCGCGGTGACTGGCCAGATCATCATCGCCGCGACGGAAGCTTCGCAGCTCGACGCCGCGCAGGCCGCGATTACCGCGGTCGAGGGCGAGGTCGACGACCTGCAGACCGACGAAGCCATGGGGCGGATCGACGTGCCGCTCGCTTCGTTCGCGGTCGTGAGCACCGGGCTGCCGCTGGCAACCGCGTTCAATGACGGCGCGGCCGACGGGCTGCAGTGGTCCGAAGGGCTGCTCTACCGGTTCAACCCGACGAGCACCGCGGCGATCGGCGCAAGCGTGCCGCTGCCGGCCGAGCTCGACGGGACCGAGGACGTCACGATCCGCATCCTGGCCTCGCGCGTCGGCGCGGGTGACGCGGCGACGGCTTGCTTTACGGTCGCCGCGTACTTCGCTGTCGACGGCGTGGCCCCGAACGGTGACGACGACTGCGGCGACGATACCGGGCTCGTTGCGGCGGCGACCACGCTGCTCGACACCGTGACTTGCACGATCGCCGCGGCGGACGTGCCCGACGCGGGCCCCGCGTTGCTGTCCTTCTCGATCGTTCCCAAGGCCGATTCGCTGCCGGCTGACGACCTCCTGATCCATGCGGTCACGGTCGAATTCGCGAAGGCACTCACCGCGAGCTAAGGAGCCGCACCACCATGCCCGTTCCCTACAATCTCGTTTCTCACGACGCGCAGCAGGCGCTAACCGAGTTCTCGACCGCGTTCGACGCCGCGCTCGCGGTTGCCGACCCGGACGGCTGGGCCGCGCGGCTGGGCTACTCGTTCACCAGCGCGGCGCTGAAGACCACGTTCCCGCTCCCGCTGTCTCAGGCGGGATTTCGCGAGCGGCTCGGCGACGACAAGCTTCGGCGGCTCTACGAAATCTCGCTGTCGATCGTGCCGCGTGAGTGGTACGACGGCGTGACCGCGCCGAGCAAGGTCGTCGAGGCCCCCGATTTCATCGGGTGGGTCGGCGAGCCCGCGCGGATCGCGACGGAGTGGCTGCGCCACCCGAGCACGATCACCGCGGAAATGTTGCACGACAATCCGTTGCTTGACCTGTACAGGATCGAGCGACCGGGCGGCAGCACCGCGAGCGCGATCCATCTGTTCAGCGCGGGCCACCCGGTGCACGTCGGAGTGAGTGGCCTCGGTACGTTCGACAACGACCTCGCCGGCTCCGTGAACGAGGCGCTGATTGTCACGCTGAAGGAGTACTTCCGCTCCGTCAAGGGCCCGAACGGGAAGCCTCTCGGCCTGCGCCTCGGCTCGCTGCTCGTGCCGCCCGCGCTCGAGGAACAGTTCCGCGATCTGCTCGAGCTCGACACCGTCGTGCGCGCGATTCAGAACGTCAACGCTTCCGAGAATGTCGCCGCGGTCACGGTCAACAACCGCCACAAGGGAACCGTGGGGCTCGAGGTCGGCGACGAGCTCGAGGACGCCAACATGGTCTACGCGTTCGCGGCCGCTGGCCCCCCGCCTTGGGTGCTGCAGACCACGGGCACGCCCGAGGAGATTCGATACGACAAGGACTCCGACAGCTGGAAGAACACTGGCGACCTCGGGCTGAAGTACACCGGGCAAGCCGGCGTCGTCGGCGCGCTGCCGCACGGGATCGCGCGCGTCACGATCAGCTAACGCGGCCGTGAGAGCACCATGGGATTCTGCGAGATTGCCGACCTTTACGCCTACGGGCTGCCCCGCGGGGCGGCGCCGGCGGTCGGCCGTCTCGCAGGGTCCGTTTCGGCCTCGGCCGACACGGTAGAGCTCGACGCGCACGGCTTCGTTGACGGCACGCCCGTGCGCTTCCGCGCCGAGGCCGGGGGCTCGCTGCCGTCGCCGCTCGCCGAGGGCGTGACCTACTTCGCGCTGCCGACGGACGAATCGCATTTCCAGGTCGCCGCGACCGCGGACGGCGCGGCGATCGGGCTGACGACGGCGGGCGCCCGGGTGGTCGTCGTCACGGACTCGCCGCGGACGGCGGCGATCGATTTCGCGACCGCCTTGATTGAGGACATGCTTCCGGCGCATGTGCTGCCGCTCGCCGCGCCCTACCCGCCGGTCGTCGTCATGACCTGCGCCGAGCTCGCCGCCTGGAAGCTTCTCACCCTGGCGGGCACCGAAACGCGCACGCTTGCCGGCGTCGTCGAGGCCGCTCAGAAGCGGCTCGCCCGGTGGGCGCGGGGCGTGCCGATCCGCGGGACGAACGCGCCGCAGGCGGCCGGGCTGGCCGCCGGCGCCGGCGCCCCGGCGACTGACTCGCGCGGCTGGCGCGCGTTTGGGG
>CAZSQE010000422.1:0-2575 GCA_964608905.1 uncultured bacterium
GGTACCGGCAGTGGGGGACGGCGAAGAGCGCGGGCACCAAGATCTTCAGCGTCTCGGGCCCGGTGAAGCGCCCCGGCAACTACGAGCTGCCGCTCGGCACGCCGCTGCGCGTGCTGATCGAGCAGCACTGCGGCGGGATGCGCGACGGCATGACCCTGCAGGCGGTGATCCCCGGCGGCTCCTCGGTGCCGCCGCTGCCGGCGAGCCTGCTCGACACGCCGATGGACTTCGAGTCCATGGCCGTGGCCGGCAGCATGCTCGGCTCGGGCGGGGTCATCGTCATCGACGGGGAGACCTGCATGGTGGACGCGCTGCGGAACCTGCTGCGCTTCTACGCCCACGAGTCCTGCGGCAAGTGTACGCCGTGCCGCGAGGGCACCTACTGGATCTCGCGCATCCTCGACCGGCTCGAGCACGGCGGCGGCCGGCCCGGCGACATCGAGCTGCTCGCCGACCTGGCGGACAACATCTGCGGCCGCTCGTTCTGCCCGCTGGGCGACGCCGCGGCCATGCCGGTGCAGGGCTTCCTCAAGCACTTCCGCGCCGAGTTCGAGTACCACGTCGAGCACGGCCGCTGCCGCGTGAACCGGCGCCGGACCCGCGACGGCGGGCACCCCGAACCCGCCGCCCCGGGGCGGGCGCGATGAGCGCCCGGGTGAGGGTCACCATCGACGGGCGCACGGTCGAGGTCCCGGCCGGCACGCTGGTCACCGAGGCCGCGCGGATCGCCGGCGTGCACATCCCGGTCTTCTGCTCGCACGAGAAGCTGCCGCCGCTCGGCGCCTGCCGCATCTGCCTGGTCGAGCTCGGGCTGCCGAAGCGGGACCGCGAGGGCCGGCCGGTGCTCGCCGCCGACGGCAGCCCCGAGATCGCCTGGAACCCCAAGCCGCAGACCAGCTGCACCACGCCGGTGTGCGAGGGCATGGCGGTGCGCACCGACTCGCCGATGGCGGTCAAGGCGCGCAAGGGCGTGATGGAGTTCCTGCTCGTCAACCACCCGCTCGACTGCCCGGTGTGCGACGAGGGCGGCGAGTGCCAGCTGCAGGACCTGGCCTTCGCCTTCGGCGCCGACTTCTCGCGCATGGCCGACGCCAAGCGCACGTTCGTCTCCGAGGACCTCGGGCCGGTGGTGAAGAAGGAGGCGAACCGCTGCATCGTCTGCGCGCGGTGCGTGCGCTACTGCGACGAGGTCATGGGCGAGGACGCCCTGACCGTGCACCAGCGCGGCGTGTACAGCGAGATCTCCTCGTTCGACCGCCGTCCGCTCGCCTGCGAGCAGTGCGGCAACTGCATCGAGGTCTGCCCGGTCGGCGCGCTCACCGCGCTGCCCTACCGCTTCAAGGCGCGGCCGTGGGACCTGCGCCAGCACGTCACCATCTGCCCGTGGTGCTCGAACGGCTGCTCGGTGCGGCTGGGCGTGCGCGGCAGCGAGATCCTGCGCGCCCGCGGCACGGAGCGGCGCGGCGTGAACCAGGAATACCTGTGCGTGCGCGGGCGGTTCGGCCACGGCCACGTGAACGACGCGGAGCGCCTGGACGGCGCGCGGCTGCGCCGCGGCGAGGCGCTCGAGCCGGTCGCGTTCGACGAGGCGGTCGCCTTCACGGCGTCGCGGCTGCGCGAGATCGCCGCGCGGGACGGCGCCGGCGCCGTCGCCTTCCTCGGCGGCGGGAACCTCGACCTCGAGGAGCAGTACCTCTTCCAGAAGCTGGCCCGCGCCGTGCTGGGCACGAACCACGTGGACGCCCGCACGCGGCTGACGGCGCCGCTCGCCGGCGCGGCCATCCTCCGGGCCACCGGCGGCGGCCGGCCGCTCGTCTCGCTCGACGAGCTGGGACAGGCGCGCGAGGTGCTGGTGCTGGGCGACGACCTGCAGGGCGAGTCGCCCCTGCTGCAGGCGGTCCTCGTCCGCGGCGTGCACCAGGCGGGGCTGCACCTGACGGTGGCGCACCCGCGCCGGGTGAAGCTGGCGCGGCCGAAGTTCGGCGGCGCCTGGCTGGGCCTGCGGCCGGGCAGCGAGCCGGCGCTCCTGAACGGCCTGACCCGCGCGGCGCTCGAGCCGGGCGTGGACCCGGCGATGCCGGGCGCCCCCGGCCTGCCCGCCGAGGTCGCGGCCGGGATGCCGGCCCTGCGCGCGGCGCTGGCGGACTGGACGCCGGAGCGCACCGCGGAGCGGACCGGCGTGCCGGCGGCGGAGATCGTCGCCGCGGCCCGGCGGCTGCGCGCCGCCGCCGGGGACCCGGCGCAGCCGGGCCCCGTCATCCTCTTCGGGCGCGCCTACACCGAGGACCCGCGGGCGGCGGAGCTGCTGCAGGCGGTGGAGAACCTCGGCTGGGCGACGGGCGCCCTGACCGCCGCGGCCTCGCGCGTCCTCTACGCCGGGCCGCAGAGCAACGCGCAGGGCGCGCTCGACATGGGCCTCGTGCCCGACCTGCTGCCCGGCTACGTGCCCGTCGCCGACGCCGCCGCGCGGGCGCCGTTCGCGAAGCAGTGGGGCGCCGCGCTCGACGCCGCGCCGGGCCTGACGGCCCCGGAGATCCTCGCCGCCGCGGCCGCGGGCCGGATCAAGGCGCTGTGG
>CAZSQE010000423.1:0-2575 GCA_964608905.1 uncultured bacterium
TCGAAGCCTGGCCTCGGAGCACAGCCTCGAAGCCTGGCCTCGGAGCACAGCCTCGGCGCCCGACCTCGGGGCCCGGCCTGTCGATGCCCGGCGGCGGCGCCCGGCCTTTGCCCGCTCCCGGCGGCTCCTGCTAACTTGGGCCGCCGGTCCGCCGCGCCCGCACCCCGCCGCGGGACGGCGGGACCACCCGCGGGACGGGCCCGCGCCCTCACAGGAGAACCCCATGCCCTGCCGTGCCCAACAACTGCTCGACCTCGGCCAGAGCGTCTGGCTCGACTACATCCACCGCCGCGAGCTGAAGTCCGGACGTTTCGCCGCGCAGCTGCGCGACGAGGGCGTGGTCGGCGTGACCTCGAACCCGACCATCTTCCAGCAGGCCATCGGCGAGGGCGAGGACTACGACGAGGCCATCCGGGCGCGGCTCGCCCAGCCCCGGCCCCTGGCCGGCATCGAGCTCTACGAGTCGCTCGCCGTCGAGGACGTGCAGGCCGCCTGCGACGCGCTGCGGGAGGTGTTCGAGCGCAGCGGCGGGCTGGACGGCCGGGTGAGCATCGAGGTGAACCCGCGCCTGGCCCACGACACCGACGGCACGGTGCGCGAGGCGCGGCGGCTGCACGCGCAGGTCGGGCGGCCCAACGTCATGATCAAGGTGCCGGCCACCGCCGCCGGCCTGCCCGCCGTGCGCACCCTGATCGGCGAGGGCGTGTGCGTGAACGTCACGCTCATCTTCTCGCTGGCCCGCTACGAGCAGGTCATGGAGGCCTACCTCGCCGGGCTCGAGGACCGCGCCGCCCGCGGCGAGCCGCTCGCGCCGGTGGTCTCGGTCGCCTCGTTCTTCGTCTCGCGCGTGGACAGCAAGGTGGACGCCGCCATCGCGCGCCGACTCGAGGAGCTGCCGGTGGGCGCGCCCGAGCGGGCCGAGCTGATCGAGCTGCCCGGCCGCGCGTTGGCGACGGCGGCGCGGCTCGCCTACGCGCGCTTCCGCGAGGTCTTCGGCGCGCCGCGCTTCGCCGCGCTGGCCGCCCGCGGCGCGCGGGTGCAGCGTCCACTGTGGGCCTCGACCAGCACCAAGAACCCGGCCTACCCGGACACGCTCTACGTGGACGAGCTGATCGGGCCCGACACGGTGAACACCATCCCGCCGAAGACGCTGGCGGCCTACAACCACCACGGCGTGCTCGACCCGCGCCTGCTGCGCGGCGGGGCCGAGGCGCGCGCGCTGTTCCGCCGCCTGCCCGAGTTGGGCGTGCCGCTCGACCGGCTCATCGGCGAGCTGGAGGAGGAGGGCGTGGCCGCCTTCGTGAAGTCCTTCGAGTCGCTGCTCGCCACGCTCGAGGCGAAGCGGGCGCGGATGGCGGGGTGACGGCCGCCGCCGGCTGGGACCGCGGCCAGCGGGCGGCCTTCGCCGCCGCGCTCTGGCGCCGGGACCCGACGCTGTGGAGCGCCGACCCCGCGCACCACGCCGTGGCCGGCCGCCGCCTCGGCTGGCTCGGCCTGCCCGCGGCGATGCGCGGCGAGCTGGACGCTCTGGCCGCCTTCGCCGCCGAGGTGCGGGCCGCGGGCTTCACCCACGCCGTGCTGCTCGGCATGGGCGGCTCGAGCCTCGCGCCCGAGGTGATGCGGCGGATGCTCGGCGTCTGCCCGGGCGCCCTCGAGCTGACCGTGCTCGACAACACCTCCCCCGCCGCCGTGCGGGCGGTGGCCGACGCACACGACCCGGCCCGCACGCTGTTCCTGGTCTCGTCGAAGTCGGGCGGCACGCTCGAGGTCGCCGCCTTCGAGCGGCACTTCTTCTCCTGGTCGCGCGCGGCGCGCGGCGACGACGCCGGAGCGGCCTTCGTCGCCGTCACCGACCCGGGCAGCCCGCTCGAGCGGCTGGCGCGGGAGCGCGGCTACCGGCGCGTGTTCCTGAACCCGCCCGACGTGGGCGGCCGCTACTCGGCGCTGTCGCTGTTCGGCCTGGTGCCCGCCGCCCTCATCGGCGCCGACCTCGAGGCCCTGCTGGGCGGCGCCGCGCGCGAGCTGGACGAGTCGCGCCGCGACGAGGCCGGCGGCGAGGGCGTGGCCTTCGGCGTGGGGATGGGCGAGGCCGCGCTGGCCGGCACCGACAAGCTCACGCTGGCCTTCGGACCGGGCTGGGCGCCCTTCGGCGCCTGGGTCGAGCAGTTGGTGGCCGAGAGCACGGGCAAGGACGGGCGCGGCATCCTGCCGGTGGACGGCGAGCGGCCCGGCCCGGCCGCGCTGGCGCGCGACGACCGCGCCTTCGCGGTGACGCCGGACCTCGACCGCGCCCTCGGCCAGGCCATCGCGCACAGCGACCGCCCGGCCTGGCTGGTGGACCTCCCGGCGCCGGCCGGCCTCGGCGCCGCGTTCCTGCGCTGGGAGATCGCCACCGCCGCCGCCGCCGCCGTGCTCGGCGTGGACCCGTTCGACGAGCCCGACGTCGCCGAGGCCAAGCAGGCCACCGCCGCGGTGCTGGAGCAGGCCCTCGCCTCGGGGAGCTTCCCCGAGGAGCCGCCCCTGCTCGAGTCCGCCGGCGCGCGCCTGTGGGCGGCGGGCGGCGCCACCCGCGTCC
>CAZSQE010000424.1:0-2565 GCA_964608905.1 uncultured bacterium
AGCAGGTCTCTCGGAACGCGTACCACGCTCCGGACGCGACGGCCGTTCGAAGCCCGACGTGCGCTCGGGGCGAGCAGGTCGCTCGGGACGCGTGGGATGCTCCGGACGCGACGGCCGCTCGAAGCGCGACGTGCGCTCGGAGCGAGCAGGTCGCTCGGAACGCGGACCGCGCTCCGGGCGTGCCGGCCGCTCCCCTCCCGTTCCCATCGCTTCCAGCCGCCGCGCCAGGCGGTACTTCGCGTCGCCCGTCGAGCGCGGGCTGGCGTAGCCCGGGCGGCTGCGCGGGCGCGGGCGCGCGGACGCGGCCCGCAGCTGGCGCACCTCCTCGTCCGACAGCTCCCGCCAGATGCCTCGCTGCACCGGCCCCAGCCGCAGCGGCCCGTAGGCCGAGCGGTGCAGCGCGCGCACCTGCAGCCCCACCGCCTCGCACATGCGCCGCACCTGGCGGTAGCGGCCCTCGTGCAGCTGGACCTGGATGAGCGCGTCGCCGAGCTCGTCCGAGAGCACGCGCACCCGCGCCGGGCTGCTGCGCACGCCGGGCTCGAACTCCACCCCCTCCTGCAGCCGGCGCAGCGCCTCGGGCCCGGGCGCGCGCTCGAGGCGCACGCGGTAGGTCTTGACGACGCCGTAGCGCGGGTGCATGAGCCGGTGCGCCAGCTCGCCGTCGTTGGTGAGGATGAGCAGCCCGCTGGTGTCGGCGTCAAGGCGGCCGACCGGGAACAGGCGCGGGCCCGGCGGCAGGAACTCCCGGATGGTGCGCCGGCCCTCGGGGTCGTCGAGCGTGGTGATGACGCCGACCGGCTTGTTGAGCACGTAGTAGCGCGTCGCCGCCGCCCCGGCCAGCGGCCGGCCGTTCACCGTGACCCGGTCGCGCTCCGGCTCGACCTGCGCCCCCGGCTCGTTCACCACGTCGCCGTTCACCCGCACCGCGCCCTGCTCGATGAGCAGGTCGCACTTGCGCCGCGCGCCCACGCCGCGCTGCGCCAGCAGCTTGTTGAGCCGGACGCTCACTCCCCGTCCACGGTGGCGCGCGGCCGGGAGGCGTCCGCGCGGAGGGCAGGTCCGGGCGCCGCCGCCTCGTCCTCCGCCGTCTCGGGCGCGGCGTCGCTGAGCGACGGCTCGTCCGACGGCGCCAGGTCCGTGGCCACGGCGAAGACCGGCTCGGCCGCGGCCGGCTCGACCGGCAGCACCTCGTGGCGGCTCACCAGGTCGGGGTGCGCCGCCTCGCTCGCGGCCAGGTCCGAGGCCACCTGCGAGACCACCTCCAGCTCCATCATGTCCAGCTGCTCGGGCTCGCGCGCCGCGACCAGCGCCCGCAGCTCCTCGGGACGCGGCAGCTCGGACAGGTCCTTGAGGCCGAAGTAGTCGAGGAACTCGGTGGTGGTGCCGTAGAGCAACGGCCGGCCGACGACCTTCGAGCGGCCGCGGATGGTGACGAGGTTGCGCTCGAGCAGCGTGCCCAGCACGGCGCTGGAGTCCACGCCGCGGATGGCCTCGACCTCGGACTTCGTGACCGGCTGCTTGTAGGCGATGATGGCCATGGTCTCGAGCGCGGCGCGCGACAGCCGCATCCGGCGCTTGCCGCGCAGCATGCGGCCCACCCACTCGGCCTGCTCGGCGGTCGTCACCAGCATCCAGCCGCCGGCGATCTCGCGCAGCTCCACGCCCGACGCGCGCGCGGCGTACTCCTCGCCGAGGCGTTGCAGCGCCGCGCCGACCTCCTCCGGGCCGGTCTCGAGCGCGTCGCAGAGCAGGGTGAGGGGCAGCGGCTGGTCCGACGAGAACAGCAGCGCCTCAATCGCGGGCTGGAGCTTCAGGGGCGGCATGGGGATCACTTCCTTCCGGTGACCGGTACACGATGTCGATCTCGCCGAAATCGACGGTCTGCACGACCTCGATCCGGCCGAGCTTGATGAGCTCGAGCAGGGCCATGAACGTCACGATCATCTCGAGGCGGACGCGGCAGCGCAGCAGCAGGGACTCGAAGGACAGGCGGCCGTGCTCGGCGGCGAGGCTGGCGATCAGGGCCATCTTCTCGTCCACATCGTACACCTCGCCCTCGACCTCGTAGACCGACTGTTCGGGCAGCCGCGCCATGACGCGGTTGAGCGCGTCGAGCAGGTCGAAGAGGGTGGCCGGGGCCAGCGGCAGCGGCCCCATCTCGTCCTCGCCGGGCAGCAGGCCGCGCTCGTGCAGCAGGCGGCGGTGCTCCTCGCGCCCCTTGAGCGTGCCGGCCGCCTCCTTGAACTGGCGGTACTCGACCAGCCGCTGCACCAGCTCCTCGCGCGGGTCGCCCTCGTCCTCGTCCTCCTCCCCCAGGCCGGGCAGCGGCAGCAGCATCTTGGCCTTGATGCGCATGAGGGTGGCGGCCATGACCAGGAAGTCGCCCGCCACCTCGAGGTCGAGGATGCGCATCAGCTCGAGGTAGCCGAGGTACTGCTGGGTGATGTGCGCGATGGGGATGTCGTAGATGTCGATCTCGTCGCGCTTGATGAGGTGGAGCAGCAGGTCGAGCGGCCCCTCGAAGCGCGCCAGCTTGATGGTGACCGTCTGCCGCCCGGCCGC
>CAZSQE010000425.1:0-2561 GCA_964608905.1 uncultured bacterium
CCGCCGGGGTGGTCTACGACCCCGTCCGCGACGAGCTGTTCGCCGCCGCCGCCGGGCACGGCGCGACGCGCAACGGCGAGCCGCTGCGCGTCTCGGACGTGGCCCGCGTCGAGGACGCGCTGCTGGTGACCGGCTTCCCCTACGACGTGCGCGAGCGCCCGGAGCGCTCGCTGCCCCACTTCGCCGCGTTCCTCGTGCGCGCGCAGGCGGTGCGGCGGGACGGCTCGGCCGCGCTCAACCTCGCCTACCTCGCCGGCGGGCGCTTCGACGGCTTCTGGGAGGTGGGGCTCTCCCCCTGGGACGTGGCGGCGGGCACGCTGCTGGTGCGCGAGGCGGGGGGCCGGGTGACGGCCTACGACGGCGGCACGGCCCGGCTCGACGGCCGCGAGCTGCTCGCCAGCAACGGCCGGATCCACGACGAGATGCGCGCCGTGCTGGCGGCGGTCAGCTCGTCTTCGTGAAGTCGAGCCGCCGCGTCGCCTCCTCCCCCGCCACCTTGTCGCGCACGGTGATCTCGAGCCGGTAGCGGCCGGGCGCCAGCTCGGTCACCGGCACCGAGATGAACTGGCGGCGCAGGCCGCCGAGGTGCTGCTCCTCGCGCGACACCGAGACCGCCGCCGGCGGCGCGGGCACGAAGAGCT
Organism: uncultured bacterium; assembly: GCA_964608905.1. Taxonomy (GTDB): domain Bacteria; phylum Eisenbacteria; class RBG-16-71-46; order RBG-16-71-46; family RBG-16-71-46; genus JANXPZ01. The sequence continues at coordinate 642 of CAZSQE010000425.1, forward strand.
TCTGCACCCAGTGGCGCTGGTCGCGCGCCAGCGAGCGCACGGAGTAGACGTACTCGAAGCGCGCCAGGCCGTCGCCGTCGGGCCGCAGGTGGTAGATCTCGAAGTAGGCGGCCAGCGGCCCGGCGCCGACGACGCGCGCGGCCGGGTTGGGCTCGATGCGCACGACGGCGCCGCCCTGCGGCGGGCCGCAGGCCAGGACCACGTCGCTCAGCGCCAGCGCCGTGCCCGGCGCCGCCAGCTCGACCGACCGCCGCAGCACGCCGCGGCCGTTCGCGCCGTCGCGCACCGTGACGCTCACCACGTAGGGGCCCGGCGCCAGCTCGGCGGCGAAGTCGCCGACGCGCTTCGTCGCCGCCGCGCACGCCGACGGCGCCAGCGGACGCGAGGCCCGCGCCCGCACCACCCCGGCCGAGTCGAGCACCGACCAGTCGGCCCACAGGCTGTCGGCCGGCCCGCCCGGCGTCTCGAACTGCACCAGCACGCGCGGGCCCCGCTCGCCCTCGAAGCGCGCCAGCACGCTCTCGAGCGGCAGCGGCGTGGTCCCCGGCGGCAGCAGCGGGAAGACACCGCGGCCGCTGCGCGTGCCGAGCGAGCCGGAGAGGCCCGCCACCACCGCGGGGTCCGGCACCGGGTCGGGGTCGTGGGTCATGGTGATGGGCAGCAGGTAGTGCTCGGCGAGCAGGCGGTCCTCGAGCGTGACCATCATGCCCAGCTCGGGGTAGTTCCACACCAGCAGGTTGGCGGCGGCCGGCGGCGTGTTGCCGAAGCGGCGGCCGCGCCACTCGCCGATCGGGTTGTAGGCCATCTCGGCCGGCGGCCCGTAGCGCACGTAGACCTCGCCGCGCACGTCCCACGCGCGGCGCCGCCGGTCGTAGAAGAGGAAGTAGGCCTGCGTCGCCCGGGCCCAGTACTCGAGCCGCGCCTCGTTCTCGGCCGTGGTGAGGTCGGGGTCGTTCTCGCGCCAGAAGCGCTCGACGAAGGCCCGCTGCTCGTCCGGGGGCAGCCGGTGGAGGATGGCCGTGTCGCGCTCGCTCGCCACCGGGCTGATGTCCTCGAACAGGGCGCGCACGATCGGGGCCAGGCCCGGCAGGACGGCGCGCCAGGCGCTGTCGGCCTCGCGCAGCATGCCGCTGCGGTGGAGCGCGTGGGCCACCGCGAGGTGGGCGTCGGCTCGCGCCGGGGCGCGGCGCAGGGCGCGGAAGGCGGTGGCGCAGGCGCCCGAGAGGTCGCCGCGCTCCACCTGCAGCGGCGCCAGCTCGAGCCACACGTCCGCGTTCGTGCTGTCGAGGCGCCCGGCGAGCGCGAACTCCTCCGCCGCCCGGTCGAGCGAGGCGCGCTCCAGGTACTTGAGCCAGTCGCGCCGCCACATCTGCGCCAGGCCGTGGTGGCCCGCCGCGTCGTCGGGGCGGATGCGGGCGACGCGCTCGTAGCGGTCGCGGGCGCTCCTGAGGAACCCGGCCGCCTGGTAGGCCCGCGCCAGCGCCAGCTGGTAGACCGCCTCGCCCGGCTCGAGCAGCGTGGCCTGTTCCAGCTCGCGCAGCGCCTGGCGGCGCGCCTCGACCGTGCCGCGCGCCAGCAGCGTCAGCGAGCGCCGGTAGAGCGCCTCGGCCTCCGCCCGTCGGGGCGACGGCGACGCCGGGACGACGGCCGCGCGCGCGGCGCCGGCGAGGAGCAGGAGGAGGAGCAGCGACAGGGTTCGGATCAAGGGCGTGGTCACCATCCCGGGTGCGGTGAGTATCCCCGGGCGGACCCGGCCGGGTCAACGAACGGCCGCGCTTGCGGCCCGGGGCGCCCCCGTGGGATGTATCCGTCGTGGAACGCCTCGGACCCGATGAAGCCCGGCGACGCGCCGCGGAGGGCGTCGTGGATGACGTGCGCGACGCCGCCGCGTTGGCCGCCGGGCACCCGGCCGGCAGCGGG
>CAZSQE010000426.1:0-2553 GCA_964608905.1 uncultured bacterium
GCGCGACCGCGCGGCGGCGGGGCCCACGGCCCCGGCGCACGGGCTGTGCCTGGAAGAGGTCGACTACGGAGGAGCGATCCGATGAGGCGTGCGTGGAGCGCGGTTCTGGTGGTGGCCGTGGGCGGGATGCTGGCCGCCGGCGCGGCGGCGCAGCGGAGCGAGGTCGGACCGGCGGGCCGCGCGAGGGCCTCGGCTGCGCTGTCGAGCGCGCGGCGCACCGTGATCACCTCGGCGGCGCAGCGGGTGAGCCCGGCGGTCGTGACGGTGGGGGTCGAGACGACGCGCATGGTGCGGGTGGACCCGTTCGCCGGTCTGTTCCGCGACCCGTTCTTCAACCAGTTCGTGCCCTCGCCGGAGCGGGCGCAGCGCGTCACCGGGCTGGGCTCGGGCGTCATCGTGGACGCGACCGGCCTCGTGCTGACGAACGAGCACGTGGTGCGCGAGGCGGACTCGGTGCGGGTCACGCTCCCGGACGGGCGCCAGTTCCCGGCGCGGGTGCTGGGCAGCTCGCCGGCCTACGACCTGGCGGTGCTCCGCATCCCGGGCAGCCGGCTGCCGGTGGCCCCGCTGGGCCGCAGCGACGACCTGGTGGTGGGCGAGTGGGCCATCGCCATCGGCAACCCGTTCGGCAACCTGCTCGAGAGCTCCGAGCCGACGGTGACCGCGGGGGTGATCAGCGCCACCGACCGCGACATCAAGGGCGGGGCCACCGCGACCGGCATCTACAAGCACATGATCCAGACGGACGCCGCCATCAATCCCGGCAACAGCGGCGGCGCGCTGGTGAACGCCGACGGCGAGGTCGTCGGCATCAACACCTTCATCCTCTCCGGCAGCGGCGGCTCGGTGGGGATCGGCTTCGCCATCCCCAGCGACCTGGCGCGGCGCATCGTCGACGAGGTGGTGCGCTACGGGCGGGTGCGGGTGGCGTGGCCGGGCATGCAGGTGCAGGTGGTGGACGGGCGGCTGGCCGACCAGTTGGGCTGGGCGCGCGAGGGCGGGCTGGTGGTGACGCGCGTGACCCCGGGCGGGCCGGCGGCGCTGGCGGGGGTGAAACCGCGCGACCGCATCTGGCGCGTGAACCGGCGCGGCGTGAACTCGGTGGACGACGTGCAGGCGAGCGTCTACGGGCTGTTCGTCGGCGACCGCCTCGAGCTCTCGCTCGAGCGGGACGGCCGCCCGCTGTCGCTGAGCCTGGCGCTGGCCGAGGCGCCGCGGAGCGCGGAGTGATCCCGCGGTACGCCCGGGCCGCGATGACGCGGGCCTGGAGCGACGAGCGCCGGCTCGAGCTCTGGTTCGAGGTCGAGCTGGCGCTGGTCGCCGAGCGCGAGGCGCAGGGGGCGGTGCCGCGCGGCACGATGGCGCGGCTGCGCGCCGCGGCCCGGCCCGACGCGGCGCGCATGGCGGCCATCGAGGCCGAGTGCGGGCACGACGTCGTCGCCTTCCTGCGCATGTGGGCGGAATCCGCCGGGGCCGACGCCCGCCACGTGCACGCCGGCATGACCTCGGCCGACCTCACCGACACGGCGCTGGCGCTGCAGCTGCTCGAGGCGGGCGCGCTGCTGACCGGTTCGCTGCGGCGCCTGCGGCGGGCCGCCTGGGACCTGGCCCAGGCCCACCGGCGCACGGTGATGGCCGGGCGGACGCACGGCATGCACGCCGAGCCCATCACCTTCGGCCTCAAGTGCCTGACCTGGAGCGAGGAGCTGGGCCGGGGCCTGGCGCGGCTGGAGGCGGCGCTGCGCGGCTGCGCGGTGGGCAAGCTCTCCGGCGCGGTCGGCACCCTCGCCCACCTCGAGCCGGCCACCGAGGTGGCGGTGCTGGCGCGGCTCGGGCTCGCGCCCGAGCCGGTGGCGAGCCAGGTCGTCTGCCGCGACCGGCACGCCGCGCTGCTGGCGGCGGTGGCGGTGCTGGGGGGCACGATGGAGCGCATCGCCGTCGAGGTGCGGCACCTGCAGCGCAGCGAGGTGCGCGAGGCGGGCGAGCCGTTCGGGGCGCGCCAGCAGGGCTCCTCGGCGATGCCGCACAAGCGCAACCCGGTGCGCTGCGAGCGGGTGAGCGGGCTGGCGCGGCTGCTGCGCGGGAACGCGCTGGCGGCGCTCGAGGACCAGGCGCTGTGGCACGAGCGCGACATCAGCCACTCCTCGGTGGAGCGGGTGATCCTGCCCGACGCCTTCCTGGTGGCGGACTTCATGGCCGACGAGCTGGCCGCGGTGCTGGGCGGGCTGCGCGTGGACCCGGCGGCCATGCGCCGCAACCTCGACGCCGGCGGCGGGCTGGTGCACTCGCAGCGGGTCCTGCTGGCGCTCACCGCCGCCGGCATGGCGCGCGAGGAGGCCTACCGGCTGGTGCAGGGGCACGCGCTGGCGGCGCTCGAGGGCGGCCCGCCCTTCCGCGAGGCGCTGGCGGCGGACGCGCGCGTCGGCGGGACGCTGGGCGAGGAGGGGCTGGCCGCCTGTTTCGAGCTCGAGGCGCACCTGCGCGGCGTGGACGCGCTGTTCGCGCGGGCGGAGGAGCCCGAAGCATGAGCGCGCTCGCGGCGGCCGCGCGAAC
>CAZSQE010000427.1:0-2551 GCA_964608905.1 uncultured bacterium
GCCCCGGGCGGCCCCCGGCAGCCCCGGGCCCGGCGGGACGTTTCCGGTATACCCCGGGGGTCGACATGCCCTATGCTCGGTCCCGTGAGCGCCCGGGGGCCACCCGCCCCGGGCTCGTGATTTGGGAGGCCGGGATGCTCTACTTCGCCTTCGGATCGAACCTGGACCCCGAGCAGATGCGCGCGCGCTGTCCGGCGCATCGGCAGATCGGGGTGGCGGTGCTGCGCGACCACAAGCTCGTCTTCCCCATCTTCTCGGAGGGGTGGGGCGGCGGGGTGGCCAGCCTGCAGCTCTCGCACGGCAACGACGTCTGGGGGGTGCTGCACGAGTTGGGCGCGGAGGACCTCGACGCGCTCGACGGCTTCGAGGGATTCCACGGCCCCGGCAATCCCCACAATCTCTACGAGCGCCAGCACGTCTGGGTGGAGTTGGCGCGTCCCGAGGACGGCTCGGTGCCGCGCCGCGTCAAGGCCGAGGCCTACCTCGCCCACACCGCGAACCCCTCGCCGCCGTCGCGCCGCTACATGGAGGCGGTGCTGCGGGGCGCGCACGCGCACAAGCTGCCGGACGACTACGTCGCCGTGCTGACGCGCATCCCGGTGCTGCCGGAGGAGCCGCCGCAGGGATGACGGGCGGGCCCGGCCGCGCTCAGCGCCCGGCCGGGACCCCGCCGGAGGCCGCCCCGGCCGCCGGCGCATCCGCCGGGTAGAGCGCCGCGAAGTAGTCGCGGACCATGCGCTCGGCCGAGAAGCGGGTCACGCCCATGGCGATGCTCGCCCGCATCATCCCCACCCAGCGGTCGCGGTCCGCCCAGGCGGGCAGCACCTCGCCCTCGAGCACGCGGTAGAGCGCGGCCAGGTCCTGCTCGTCGTCGCCCGACGTCTCGTCGCCGATGGCCCAGCCGTTCACGCCGTGCTCGCAGCCCTCCGGCCACCAGCCGTCCAGGATGCTCAGGTTCAGCACGCCGTTCATCGCCGCCTTCATGCCCGAGGTGCCGCTGGCCTCGAGCGGGCGGATGGGGTTGTTCAGCCACACGTCGCAGCCGCGCGTGAGCATGCGCCCCAGCGCCATGTCGTAGTTCTCGAGATAGACGACGCGCCCGGGGTGGCGGCGCTCGACGTTCACCAGCCGCGCGATGATGGCCTTGCCGAGCTTGTCGTCGGGGTGCGACTTGCCGGCCAGCACGACGTGCGCGCCCGCGGCCAGCAGGCGGCGCAGGCGCTCCTCGTCCCGCACGATCAGGTCGGGGCGCTTGTAGCTGGCGGCGCGGCGGGCGAAGCCGATGATCAGCCCCTCCGGGTCGAGGACGTGGCCCTCGCGGCGCTCGATCTCGGCCAGCAGCTCGGTGCGGTGCAGGCGGTGCGCCTGCCACAGGCGCTCCGGGTCGTCGCCGGCCGCGCGGACGGCGGGCGACTGCCAGGTCCCGGTGTGCACGCCGTTGGTGATGGCGCTGATGGGCGCGGCGTCGGCGACGTGCCGCCACATCGTGCGCGCCGTCTCGCCGTGCAGCTTCGCCACGGCGTTGGCCGAGCGGGCCAGCCGCAGGCCGGCCACCGTCATGTTGAAGGGGTCGCCGCCGATGGCGCGCATCTCGGCGCCCGACAGCTGCAGGCAGGCGCCCATGCGGCGCAGGTCCTTGAGCGAGTGCTCCTCGTTGCCCGCCTTCACCGGGGTGTGGGTGGTGAAGACGATCTCCCGGCGCGTCTCGGCCCAGGCGTCGGGGAAGGTCATCCCGCTCTCCATGCGGGCGGCGATCATCTCGACGCCGGCGAAGACGGCGTGCCCCTCGTTGAAGTGGTGGGTCGAGATGGGGATGCCCAGCCAGGTGAGCGCCCGCGCGCCGCCGATGCCGAGCAGCATCTCCTGGGCGATGCGCACGTCGGTGCCGGCCTCGTAGAGCCGGTGCGTGATCCAGCGGTCCTCGGCCCGCGAGGGCTGGATCAGGTAGAGCGGCACGTGGCCGAAGCGCGTGGTCACCCACACGTTGCAGGGCACCTCGTGGCCGCGCACGCTGACCCGCACGTGCACGCCGGTGTCGCGCAGGAAGGAGTGGTCGAAGGCCGGGAACTCCTCGTAGGGCTGGCCATCGGGGCCGATGCGCTGGACCGAGTAGCCGCGCTCCCAGAGCAGCCCGATGCCGATGACCGGCAGCTTCAGGTCGGCCGCCGCCTTGATGTAGTCGCCGGCCAGGATGCCGAGGCCCCCCGAGTAGATGGGGAAGGACTCGTGCAGCCCGAACTCCATGCAGAAATAGGCGACGTGCGGGGTGCGGGGCATCTCGGCTCCGGGTCTGGGCCTGCGAGGTCGCGCCGTGAGGCAGGCGGGCGATGATAGGGGCGCCGCCCCCGGCCCACAAGGAGCCCGGGGCGGCGAGCCGCCATCCTCCGGGGTATCGGTCGGCGCGGCGCCGCTCTGAACCCGCGCGGCCGCCGCACCTTCCGGGAGCCGGTCGCGGCGGGCGCGCATCGGGAGGTCACCCGCCGCGGCGCTGTGCTAGCGTACCCCCGAACCCGGCGGTGGGCACGAGTCCCGCCGGGTTCGGGGGTACGCT
>CAZSQE010000428.1:0-2549 GCA_964608905.1 uncultured bacterium
GCCCTGCAGGCCGGCCGGCTGGACGACGCGGCGCGCTTCTTCGAGCAGGCGGCCGCGCAGGGCGTGGCCGAGGGCCGCGCCGGCGTGGGGCTCGTCCACCTGCGGCGGCACCAGCTCGCCCGGGCGATGGAGGCCTTCGATCTGGCCGAGAGGATGGACGGCCAGCTGGCCGTGGCGCACTACGGTCGGGGCGAGGTGCTGCGGCGCCAGGAGAAGTACGAGGAGGCGGTGCCGCACCTGCAGCGCGCGGTGGAGCTCGACCGGCGGTATCCGGAGGCGCAACTCGGTCTCGCGGCGTCGTTGACCGAGCTCAAGCGCTTCCCCGAGGCGGTGGCCTCGGCCAACCGAGGGCTGAACTGGGGGCCGAAGTGGCGGCCGCGCTTCCTGATCGCCCTCGGCAGCATCGCGGCGGCGCGGGACTCCCTGCGCGACGCCGGCATCTGGTACACGACCGCGGTGCAGGAGTCCCCGGACGACCCGGAGACGCACCGCGCGCTGGGCGACTTCTACGTCAAGCGGGGCACGTTCGACCTGGCGTACCCGGAGTACCAGTCGGCGGTGGCCCTCGACTCCGGCAACGTGGACCTGCACTTCGCGCTCGGCCGGGCGCTCTACTACGGGCAGCGGTACGTGTCGGCGCTCGAGGAATTCCAGTGGGTCGTGGCGCGTGACCCCGAGTTCCCGGCGGCGCAGTTCGCCCTGGGCGAGCTGCTCTACCGGTCCGGCAAGGCCGACCCGCGGCGCTACGTCGAGGGGCGCGCGCCGCTCGAGAAGTACGTGCAGCTGATGCCGGACGACCCCAAGGGCTGGAGCGTGCTGGGGCGGACGTACTACTTCATCGGGCTGGCGGAGAAGGACCCGGCGCTGGCCGAGAAGGCGCTCGAGGCGCTGCTGAAGGCGGAGGCGCTGGGCGACAAGGCGAAGGAGATGTTCACGATCCGGGCGCGGCTGCGCATCGACCTGCGGGAGTACGACCTGGCGGCGGCGGACTACGGGCGCGCCGGCGACGACCTGCCCCCCGAGGACGTCTACCGCCTCGCGCGGATGATGACGATCCAGCGGAACCCGGCGCGGGCGGAGTCCCTCTACGCGACCATCGTGGACCGCGACTCGACCAGCAAGCTGGCGGCCGTGGCCCTGAACGAGATCGGCAAGATCCGCTACGCCCAGGCGGCCGAACTGGGCAAGGGCGACCGGGACGCCGCGGCCCCGATGTACCTCTCCGCCATCGACGTGTTCGAGCACCGGCTGGCGCTTGACCCGGGTAACGACGAGGCCTACTACTACGTCGGTCTGGCCAACCGGGAGCTGGCACGCTTCCCGGAGGCGCTGGAGGCGATGCGGCAGGCGGTGGCGTTCGGCCCCGAGAAGGCCGAGCGGCGCTTCTGGCTGGGGTTGCTCTACGTGCAGGCGGACTCGACCGGGCGGGCGGAGGAGGAGTTCGAGCAGGTCGTGGCGCTGGAGAGCGGCTCCACCGGCAACAAGGCCATCGCCCTGCAGCAGCTCGGCTATTATCGCCTGCTGCGGCGCGAGTACGCGGAGGCGGTCGACTACCTCGAGCAGTCCACGGCCATCAATCCGCAGGACCCGAACACGCTGCTGTGGCTGGCGCAGGGGTACCAGAACTCGGGCAACCGCGCGAAGGCGCTGGAGAACTACCGCCGGGTGCTGCAGCTGAATCCGGGCAGCCCCGACGCGCGCAACGGCCTGCGGCTCCTCGAGGGCGGAGCGAGGTAGGGGGGGACGGATGAAGCAGCGGGAAGTCGGCAGCATCGCGATCGTCGTGCCGAACGGGTACCTGACCGGCGGCGAGGAGACGGAGCACCTCGACCAGGCGATCAAGCGCCTGGCGGAGGGCGGCAACCGGCACCTGGTCGTCGACCTGGGCGAGGTGCAGCACCTGAACTCGACCGCGCTCGGCGTGTTGATCTCCGCGCACACGAACTACGTCCGTCGCGGCGGGCAGATGAAGCTGTGCTCGGTGGACAAGCGCATCGAGAACATCTTCGTCATCACGAAGCTCTCGCTCGTCTTCGACGTGTACGCGGGCGAGGAGCAGGCGATCGCCAGTTTCGCGGACCGGGACTCGGTCTGACCGGGACGCCGGCCGGCGTCTTCCAGGGCACGGGAGGAGACTCGAGATGGCAGTGCGCCGGAGGCAACTCGAGAGCATCGTGGTGCTGTACCCGAAGGGCAGCTTCTTCGGGGACACCGAGACGGACGACCTGCAGAAGGCCATCCTGGACGAGGCGGCCGCCGGCAACCGCCACCTCGTGCTGAACATGGCCGAGTGCGAGGCCCTCAACTCCACCGCGCTCGGAGTGATCATGCGCGGACACGCCAACTACCGCAGCCGCGGCGGCGAGATCAAGCTGTGCGGCCTGGGCAAGCGGCTCAAGGACCTCTTCACCATGACCAAGCTGATCATGGTGTTCGACCACCACCAGACCGAGGACGAAGCGCTCGCGGCGTTCGCGGGATGAGGCAGGGCTCGCCCCGCTGACCGGGTGGGCGGGATTTCGAAGCAAGAGGGCGCGGGGCCGGTGGGC
>CAZSQE010000429.1:0-2531 GCA_964608905.1 uncultured bacterium
TAGTCGAGGCCCGCCGCGGTGACGTCCGCGCTGCCGGCGAGGATGGCGGCGTGCAGCCCGGTGCCGCGCCGCAGCGCGGCGAAGCGGCGCCAGGCGTCGTCCAGCGACGTCGGCCGGTAGCGGGCCGGGGCCCGCGCGGCCTCGACGCGGGTGAGCTCCGTGCCGCCCCCCACCCAGACGCGGTACGTGCCGGCCGCCAGCTCCTCCGGCACCCGCACCTCGAGCACGCGGGTCTCGGCGCCGCCGCGCCAGCGCTCGAGGTCGCAGGCGACGCGCACCGTGCCCCCGGGCCGTGCCGTGGCGCCCAGCAGGCGGGCCCGCCGGAGCGTCCACTGCGCCCGGCCGGGCGTGGCGCGCACGGCCAGCTCGACGCTGTCGAGCGCCAGCGGGGCGAACGGATTGGCGAAGAGGAAGGCGAGCGGGCCGCTCACCCCGTTCGCCAGGTCCCCCGCGGGCGTGTCGCCGGCGGCGACGTCGGTGAGGACGAGCGGGTCGGCTCCCCCGCGGTGCAGGCGCAGCGTCCAGGCGAAGGTCTGGCCGGGGGCCGTGCCCCCCGCCTCCATCAGGCTGTTGAGCGCGGCGATGCCGGCCAGTGCCGGGGCGAGGGCGCGGTCCTCGACCATCTCGAAGCGGAAGCGCTGCAGGGCGGGGCGCAGGCCCTCGATCCTCACCGTCATCGGCAACAGGCGCGCCCGCGGCCCGAGGGTGCCGGCCAGTCCGGCCCGCCGGTCCTGCCCCACCACGCCGACCTCCCGGCCGCGCGCGCCGAGCTTGAAGGAGGTGTGGTCGCTGCCGACCACGGTGACGATGCGGGCGGTGGACAGGGGCAGACGCACCGCTCCTGCCTGGAAGAGCGGGTGGCCGAAGAGCAGCACGCGGTCGCCCTCCCGCCAGGTGACGGTGCCGATGGCCGAGAGCTGCAGGTCGCCGCGCATCAGGTCCACCGCGACCGCCGAGCCGGGCTCGACGCTCGTCTCCCCCGCCGCGGGCAGGGCGGCGCCGCCGGGCGCGACGCGCAGCCCGAGCGGCGCCAGCCGCTCGCGGGCGAGGTCGAGGGCCGCGGGCGCCAGGCCGTCGCAGGCCAGCGGCACGGGCAGTGGCGCCGGCCCCCCGGGGGCGGGCGCGTCCGGGCGTGCCGGCCCCGTCGCGCGCGGGACGCCCGGGCCCCAGTGGAGCCCGCGGAACTCGGCGTCGGGCACGGGCACGGGCAGGTCGGATCCGGCGGGCCCCGCGGTGGGCCCGTGATCCGGGCCTTCCGGCAACTCCGACAGGCGCAGCATCTCGCGGATGGGGGTGATGCCGAAGAGCGGTTCGCGCTGGTAGGGCCACGAGCTGGCCAGCGCGCCGGCCAGCCTGCCGTCCACGTACACCGGGGAGCCGCTCATCCCCTGGGCGACCCCCAGCCGCTCGAGGCGCTCGCCGAGGGCGCGGGCCACGATGACCTGACCGTCCACGCGGCCGCCGCCCAGCACGCCGACGATCTCGGCGGGGAACTCCTCGATGGAGTCGCCGCGGAACACCGTGCGCACGACGGCCCGGTCGCCCGGGCGCAACTCCTCCGGGGCGATGGTCGGCGGCGCCGCGGCGCCGGCGGCGGGGATCGGGAAGGCCAGCCCCAGGGCGAGCGCGAGCGCGGCCGGAGCGGTGGTGGGACGTCCGGTTCGCACGGCCGCGCACTCTAGCAGAGCGCTCCGGGACGGCCAATCGCCCGGGAGTCGCCGGGGCGGGGGCTTGCGGCTCGACGGCCTCTGCTCCTACGCTGCCCCCGTGCGCGCACCCCTGCTGGAACGACTCGCCCGCGGCCCGCTCCTGGCCGACGGGGCCATGGGCACCCTGCTCTTCGAGCGCGGCGTGCCCTTCGGCCACTGCTTCGACGAGGCGAACCTCTCCGACCCGGCCCGCGTCGAGGCGGTGCACCGCGACTACCTCGCCGCCGGGGCGGAGCTGATCGAGACCAACACCTTCGGCGCGAACCACCTCCGCCTGCAGGCCCACGGTCTCGAGAAGGACGTGCGGCTGATCGCGCGCCAGGGAGCGCGGGTGGCCCGCTCGGCGCGCGAGGTGAGCGGCTCGCCCGCCTTCGTCGCGGGCTCGATCGGGCCCCTCGGCAAGGCGCTCCAGCCCTTCGGCCAGGTCGCGGTGGCGGACGCGGAGACGTGGTTCCGGGCCTCGGCCGAGGGCCTGCTCGAGGGCGGGGTGGACGCGTTCATCCTCGAGACCTTCCAGGACCTCAACGAGATCCTCGCCGCGCTGCGCGCGGTGCGCCGGGTCTCGAGCGAGCTGCCCGTCATCGCGCAGATGACCTTCGGCACCGACGGCAAGACGCTGTACGGGCACTCCCCGGCGCTGGCCGTGCCGGCGCTGCGCCAGGCGGGCGCGGACGTCGTCGGGGTCAACTGCGGCGTCGGCCCGCAGGCCACCCTCGAGGTGCTGGAGGAGATGGTGCGCGCCGCGGCCGGCATGCCGGTCTCCGCCATGCCCAACGCCGGCCTGCCGCGGCGGCAGGGCGGGCGCTTCCACTACCTGGCCCG
>CAZSQE010000430.1:0-2530 GCA_964608905.1 uncultured bacterium
GGAGAGAGAGGAGCGAGACTATCGGGAATGCCCGCTGGAAGCAAGGCCCGCTCGCTTCAAGTGGTGCGTGAAGTGGGGCGCCCCGCTCCGCCGCGGGCGCGGTCCGCCGCGGGTCCCCGGCTACTCGGGCTTGACCCGCACCACCACCAGGGTCAGGTCGTCGCCGGGGCCGCGCTCGCCGGTCCACGCGGTGACCTCGTCCACCACGCCCTTGAGGATCTCGTAGGCGGAGCCCCCCCCGCGGCGGCGCACGGCCTCCTCGAGCCGCGAGGTGCCGAACTGCTCCCCCGTCGGCGACTCGGCCTCGGAGACGCCGTCGGTGTAGAGCACCAGCACGTCGCCGGGCGCCAGCGCCAGCGGCCGCTCGTCGTAGCGCGCGTCGGGCAGCACGCCGAGGGCCACGCCGCCCTCGAGCAGGTACTGCGCCCGGCCGCCGGCGCCCAGCAGCAGCGGCGGGTTGTGCCCGGCGTTCGAGAAGCTCAGCACGCGGTTCTTCCAGTCGAGCACGCCGTAGAAGAAGGTGACGAACTTGTCGCGCTCGGTGCTCTCGTAGAGCAGCGAGTTCACCTTGCGCATGACCGCCCGCATGGTGAACTCGTTGCGGATCTCGGCCAGCAGGCTCATGCGGAACCCGGCCATGATGAGCGCGGCCGGGACGCCCTTGCCCGACACGTCGGCGATGGCGATGCCCAGCCGCGAGTCCGAGACGCGGATGAAGTCGAAGTAGTCGCCGCCCACCTCGTCGTGCGGCTGGGTGGCGCCGGCCAGATCGAAGCCCGGCACCTCGGGCGCGCGCTTGGGCAGGAACGAGGCCTGGATCTCGCGGGCGATGGCCAGCTCCTTCTCGAGCCGGCGGCGCTCGAGCTGCTCGCGGGCCTGCCGCGCGCGCTGGATCGCCACCGCGGCCTGGGCGGCGAAGGCCGAGAGCAGGGCGAGGTGGCTGTCGTGGTAGGCGTCCTCGCGGTCCGACTCGAGGTTGAACACGCCCATCGCCTGCCCCTCGAGCACCAGCGGCGCCGCCAGCTCCGAGCGCGTGGTGGCGCGGGCGCCGACGTAGCGGCGGTCGCGGCTCACGTCGGCCACGATGACCGGCTCGCCGGTCTTGGCCACCCAGCCGACGATGCCCTCGCCCACCGAGAGCCGGAACGCCTCCTCGGAGCCCTCGGGGTAGCCCGTCTCGCGCACCAGCTCGAGCCGCTGCGTGGCGCGGTTCACCAGGTAGATCGCGGCCGCGTCGTACTGCACCACCTGGCGCAGGGCGCGGAAGATGGCCTCGAGCAGCTCGTCGAGCTCGAGCGGGGCCGACAGGGCCTTGGCCGCCTCGAGCAGCACCTCCTTCTCCAGCGCGCGCCGCTCGGTCTCCTCGAAGAGGAGCGCGTTGTCGAGCGCGAAGGCGACGTGCTCGGCGGCGACGTCGAGGTGGTCGAAGTCGGCGTCGGTGAAGGCGCCGCCCTCGCGGTCGAGGCACTCGATGGCCCCGAACACCTCGCCGCGGCGGAACAGCGGGATGACCAGCGCCGAGGCGTAGGGCTCGGTCTCGCCGGCCAGGTCGGCGGGCGGCGGCTCGCCGGGCCCCAGCCGCAGCGAGCGCTCGTGGGAGATGGACCAGCCGGCCAGGCCCTCGCCGCTGGTGCGGCGCAGCACCGTGGCCAGGCCCCCCTGCTCCTCGTCGAAGACGCGCGCCACCAGGCGGCGGCCGGCGTGGCGCACGACCCAGATCCGCACCAGCCGGCAGTCCACCAGGCGGCGCACGTGGCGGCTGGCCGCGCGCAGCAGGTCGTTCAGGTTGGCGTCGGACTGGAACGAGTCGCTGGGCAGGGTGCCGAGCGCGGTGAGCGAGCGCAGCACCGCCTCGCGCTGCGGATCGTCGCCGGCGGCGGGCTCGGGGCGCGGGGTCTCGGACATGAGCCGGGGACCGTAGCACGCGCTCCGGCGCCCCACAAACCCCGCGTGGGGCCGCGCGTGGCCGGCGCCGCGCGGCGACGGGCCCTAGTCGCCCGCCGGGCGGCGCCGCATCAGCTCCTCGAAGCCGGCCTGCCCGCGCAGCGGCGCCAGGTCGGGGTCCGCCGCCATCGCCTCCCAGCGGTCGTAGCCCGCGTCCACCGCCTGCCGCAGCGCGCGCAGCGAGTCCTCCGGCCGGCCGGCGCGGGCCAGCAGGCAGGCCAGGTTGTAGGCGGAGAAGGCGTCCGCGGGATCCTCCGCCACGCAGTGCTCGAGGTGCGGGATGGCCTCGCGCCAGCGCTCGAGGCGGACCAGCACCTCGGCCAGCGCCCGGCGCGCGGCGCGGTGCGCCGAATCGGTGCCGAGGGCGCGCACGAGCGTGTTGGCGGCCGGCTCGAGCCGCCCCTCGCGCTGGAGCAGCTCGGCGATGCGGTAGTCCGGCTCGGCGCTGCTGGTGTCGGCCGCGCGGGCGCGGTGCAGCCGGCGGTACGCCTCCTCGTACAGCCCGACGTCCCCCAGCTCGCGGCCGAAGGAGAGCTGCACGGCGAAGTCCAGCGGTCGCGCCTCCGCCAGCGCCTGGGCCTGGTGC
>CAZSQE010000431.1:0-2530 GCA_964608905.1 uncultured bacterium
GCTGGTGCCGGACGGCGCCGGCATGCGCGAGCTGGACCGCATCATCTACACGGAGCTGGCGGCCGGGCGCTTCACCGACCGCGACCGCGCCTCCTGCCTGCGGGAGATCGGGCGCCTGACCGCCGCCGGGGCGGAGGCCATCGTGCTCGGCTGCACCGAGCTGCAGCTGCTCGTGCGCCCGCAGGACACCCCGGCGCTGCTCTTCGACACGCTCGAGCTGCACGCGCGCGCCGCCGCGGAGCACGCGCTGGCCGGGTGACGCGGCGCCGGGCGACGACCGGAAGGCCGGCAGGGCCAGCCGTCGTCCCGCTGGCCGCCGGCCCCGCGCCCGGCGGCGCCGCGCACCGAACGGGCGCCCGACTCGCTACTCCGGCTGCTCCGGCGCCGGCGCCAGGTCCGGCAGGTCCAGCGGGTCCAACCGCAGGAGGTCGTCGAGCAGCGGCTCCCAGGTGTGGATGAGCGCGGCGTAGGCGAGGTCGTCGGCGGGCGGCAGGTCGTCGAGGAAGACCGGCCCCCGGGCGTCCGGGTAGAAGCGCGGTAGCAGCTCGCGCCGGTAGGCCGGCCGGCCCTGCGCGCCCCGCACGCCCCGCAGCACTTCCTTCACGGAGGTGCGCTCGCCCGCGACCGCCTTCCAGCGGGTCTCGACGCGGTTCGCGCGCTCGGGCTCGCGTTGCCGCAGCTGGTCGGAGATGAGGGCGTAGGCGTCCAGGTCCCCCTCCGGCGCGTGCGCGACCCAGAGGGTGTGCGCGGTCATCGCGCGTCGCACGTCCTGCCGCGCCACCACGACCTCCTCGTCGACGGCGATCACCTCGTACTCGACCTCGACCCGCACGGTCCGCTGGCGGGAGACCACGTCGATCGGGATGTCCATCCAGCGCACGACGTCGCGTCCCTGCTCGTCCTTCTCCGTCACGCGCCGCTGCACGTAGTCGTCGTAGCGGTCGGCGCGGGTGTCGGTCTCGACGCCCCCCAGCATGCCCCACACCACCAGCCGGGCCCCGACCTGGCGGCCGATGCGGACGGCCTCCTCGCGCGACAGGCGCCCCAGTTCGGCCACGGTCATGGCGCGCTCGACCTCCTCGCGCGACACCACCCGCGTGAAGCGCGCGCGCTGGTCGGTGAGCCGGCGCGTGACCGCGTCCCGCCAGGCGTCGGCCACCTCGCGTCCGAGCGCGGCCTTCGACGAGCTGCCGCGCAGCGGCAGGAACGCGACCCGCGTGAGCGCCCGACCGGCCGCCCGCTGGGCGAGCCGGGCGACGTCCCCGTGGCCGGGCACGAAGCGCTCGACCTCGGCGAACTCGGCGACCGCCGCCTTGGGCCGCTCGGCCTCCAGCGCCGCCTCGCCGCGCCCGTAGTGGATGCGGGCGGCGGTGCGGCGCAGCGTGCGTTCCTCGAGCGCCCAGCCGGAGTCCGGGGCCGCGGGCGCGTAGGCCGCGGCCCGGGCGCGGAAGGCGGCCAGCTCCAGCACCTGCTCCGCCGCCACCACCGAGTCCGCGGCGGCCACGGCGCGGATGCGCTTCTGCCAGTCGGCGGTGACGACCTGCGCCGCCGCCGCCGCGGTGGCCCGGGCGCGGGCGTTGCCGGGCTGGCGGTCGAGGGCCTTCGCGGCCAGGTCGAAGGCGCGCTGCGGGTCGCCCTCGTTCAGGGCGACCTCGCCGCGCCGGGCCAGCTCCGACGGCGCCGCGCAGGACAGGGCGAGCAGCGCGAGCGGGACGAGCCAGCGTGCGGATCTCGGGGTCATCGTGCGCCTCCCTTGGGGTCCGCGCGGACCTTACCACGCCCGGCGGACGTGGCCCGAGCCGCCGCAGGCGCTGCGCTCGCCCCGTGCCGCCCCGCCTCGCCGCCTTCTGCGCCGTCGTGCTGTGGGGACTCTCGTTCGTCGCCACCCGGCTCGTGCTGCGCGAGCTGGCGCCGGTGCCGCTCGTGTTCGCCCGCTTCGGCCTCGGGGTGGCGCGGGTGCGGCGCGCGCCGTCCGGCGGACCACGAGCGCAGGCCGGGCGGGGCGCGGGGCCTTGGGTGGCCCGCGCCCCACGTGCTCCATCCGGCACGACGAGGGCCCCCGGAGCCTTCCGGCACCGGGGGCCCGTCGTTGCGGCGGGAGGCTGCTACTCGCCTTCGATCGTCACGCCCTTGGGCAGCGCGTCCGGGTTCAGGACCTTGAGCACCACCCGGCGGTTCGCCGCGTAGTCCTCGTCGGTCTTCTCCGGCGACACCGCCAGCTGGCTCTCGCCGTAGCCCTTGGCCGTGTAGCCGTCGGCGGCGAGGTGGAAGCGCGCCAGCAGGTACTCGCGCACGGCGTCGGCGCGGGCCTGGCTCAGCTTCTGGTTGTAGGCGGCCGTGCCGCGCGAGTCCGTGTGGCCCTGGACCTCGATCTGCAGGGCGCCGAACTTCTCGAGCGCCGCGCCGGCCTCGTTCAGCTTGGTCTCCGACTCGGGCAGCAGGACGGCCTTGGCGGTCTCGAAGTACACGTCCTTCAGCACGATGCTGCCGGTCTCGAGCAGCTGCTTCTCCACCTCGGTCTGCTTCGGCG
>CAZSQE010000432.1:0-2516 GCA_964608905.1 uncultured bacterium
GGCCGGCGCCGGCTCGTCCGCGCCCAGCGCCGGCGCGTCCGCGCCCAGCGCGGGTGTGTCCGCCGGCGCGTCGCCCGCGCCGCGGGCGGGGACCGCGGCCCTGTGCACGCCCACCGGGCGCTCGAGCGAGCGCTCGAGCACCTGCTCCATGTTGTCCACCGGCACGAACTCGAGCGATTCGCGCAGGTCCTCGGGCAGCTCGGTCAGGTCCTTCTCGTTCGCCCGCGGCAGCAGCACGGTCTCCAGCCCGGCGCGGCGCGCGGCCAGCGCCTTCTCGACGATGCCGCCCACGGCGATGACGCTGCCGCGCAGGGTCAGTTCGCCGGTCATGGCGATCTGGTGGCGCGTGGGCACGCCGGTGAGCGCGCTCACCATCGCCAGCGCGATGGAGGTGCCGGCCGAGGGGCCGTCCTTCGGCGTCGCGCCCTCGGGCACGTGCACGTGCACGTCGAGCTCGCGGTAGAAGTGCCGGTCCAGCCCCAGCCGCTCGGCGCGCGAGCGGATCCAGGTGAGCGCGGCGTGGGCCGACTCGCGCATCACCTCGCCCAGCTTGCCGGTCAGCTGCAGGTCGCCCTTGCCGGGCAGGATGCTGACCTCGATGGTCAGCACGTCGCCGCCGGCCTCGGTCCAGGCCAGGCCGTTGGCGATGCCGACCCGGTCCACGCGCTCGACCGCCAGGTCGATGTAGCGCGGCGGGCCGACGAGGCGGTGCAGGCCGGCGAGCGTGACCTGGAGCGGGCCGTCGAGCTTGCCCGCCGCCTTGCGCCGCGCCGCCTTGCGGCACAGCCCGGCGATCTCGCGCTCCAGGTTGCGCACCCCGGCCTCGCGCGTGTAGCTGCGGACGAGCGCGCTGAGCGCCGGCGCGGCGATGTGCAGGTCGCCCGGCTCGAGCCCGGCCGCCTTCACCTGCTTGGGGATGAGGAAGCGCCGCGCGATCTGCACCTTCTCGCTCTCGTGGTAGCTGGGCAGGCGCAGCGTCTCCATGCGGTCCACCAGCGCCGGCGGGATGGACTGCTGGGTGTTGGCGGTGCAGATGAACATCACCTGCGACAGGTCGAAGTCCACCTCGAGGAAGTGGTCGTTGAAGGTGTGGTTCTGCTCGGGGTCGAGCACCTCGAGCAGGGCCGAGGACGGGTCGCCGCGGAAGTCGGCCCCGAGCTTGTCGATCTCGTCGAGCAGGAACACCGGGTTGCGGGTGCCGGCGCGGCGCAGGCTCTGGATGATGCGCCCGGGCAGCGAGCCGATGTAGGTGCGGCGGTGGCCGCGGATCTCGGCCTCGTCGCGCACGCCGCCGAGGGCGACGCGCACGAAGCGCCGCCCCAGCGCCCGCGCGATCGAGCGCCCGAGCGAGGTCTTGCCCACGCCCGGCGGGCCCACCAGGCAGAGGATGGGGCCCTTGTTCCGGCCGGTCAGCTTGAGCACCGCCAGGTACTCGACGATGCGCTCCTTCACCTTGGCCAGCCCGAAGTGGTCCTCGTCGAGGATGGCCTCGACCTTCGCCATGTCGCTCTCGTCCCGCGACGAGCGGTGCCACGGCAGCGCCGCCAGCCAGTCCAGGTAGTTGCGCACGACGGTGGCCTCGGGCGACATGAAGCTCATCTTCGAGAGCCGGTCCAGCTCCTTCATCGCCTTGGCCAGCACCTCGCGCGGCAGCCGTGCCTTGCGCAGCGCCGCGCCCAGCTCGTCGATCTCGCCGCCGAACTCGTTCTGGTGGCCGAGCTCCTTGCGGATCGCCTTGAGCTGCTCCTGGAGGTAGAACTCCTTCTGGTTGCGGTGGACCTGCGAGCGCACCTGGCCCTCGATGCGGCGCTCGAGCTTGAGGATCTCCAGCTCCGCCTCGAGCGTCTCGCCCAGCAGGCGCAGCCGCTCGGCCGGCCCCGCCGCCTCGAGCAGCGCCTGCTTCTGCGGCACCTTGACCAGCAGGTGCGCGGCCAGCGTGTGGCTGAAGGCGGCCGGGTCGGCGACCGCGGCGGCGGTGGTGAGCACCTCGTCGGGGATGCGCCGGTTCAGGTGCACGTACTCGGTGAACCGGCCGAGCGCGTGCCGCTGCGCCGCCTCCAGCTCGGGGCCGGCGGCCGAAGCCTCCGGCAGGAGCGTCCACTTCACCGTGAAGTAGTCCTTCGCCCACAGGAAGCGGGCGGCGCGGCAGCGGGCCAGGCCCTCGACCAGCACCCGCAGCGTGCCGTCGGGCAGGCGGAACAGTTGCAGGATGCGCACCAGCGTGCCGACCGGGTAGAGCTCCTCGTGGGTGGGGTCGGCCACCTCGCTGCGCGTCTGCGCGGTGACGAAGAGCATGCGGTCCCGCGCCATGGCCTTCTCGATGGCGTTGATCGACGGCGGGCGGCCCACCAGCAGCGGCAGGGTCATGCCGGGGAACACGACCAGGTCGCGCAGCGGCATCATCGGCAGCCGCTCGCGCACGGCGAAGCTCTCCTCGCCGCGGGTCACGGCGACGGCGCGCACGGCCTCCCTCCCCTCCGCCGGCTCCGGCGGCGCGGGACGGGACGGGACGGGCT
>CAZSQE010000433.1:0-2508 GCA_964608905.1 uncultured bacterium
CGCCGCCAGCCGCAGGCGCACCGCCGCGTCGGCGGGGGCGACGGCCAGCGCGCGCCGGTACTGCGCCTCGGCCTCCGGGAGGCGCCCGGCCGCCCGCAGCGCCGCGCCCAGGTCGGCGATCACCTCCGCGTGGTCGGGCAGCCGCTCGGCGGCGGCCGCGAGGTGCGCGACCGCCTCGCCCGTCTCGCCGCGGTCGCGCAGGAGCAGGCCGAGGTTGTAGTGGGCGAAGGCGTAACCCGGATCGAGCGCGAGCGCGGCGCGCAGCTCGCCCACCGCCTCGGCCTCCATCCCCTGCCCGGCCAGCAGTGTGCCCAGCTTGTTGCGGATGACCGCCACGTCCGGCGCGGTCGCGGCGAGGTGGCGGAAGTGCGTGAGCGAGTCGCGCCAGTGCGGCAGCGTCGCGCGCACCCCGTGCGCCTCGGCGGCGAGCGCCAGCGCCAGCGCCCCGAGCAGGGCCGCGCGCGTGGCACCCCCCCGCGCGCGCCACGCCGCGGCCAGGCCGGCGGCCACGACCAGCAGCAGCCCCAGCGCCGGGAAGTAGACGTACTTGTCGGAGGCGACGACCCAGCTGTAGCGCACCAGCCCCAGCGTCGGCGCCAGCGTCGCCAGGAAGACGAGCCAGCCGACGAGCGGACCGCGCGTGCGCCGCCACGAGAGGACCGCCGCCGCCGTCACCGCCACGAAGGCCGCCAGCCCCGCCAGCACCGCCGGGTCGGCGGGGCCGAACTCCCGGGGCAGGCGGTAGGCCGGCGTCAGGCCCACCGGCCAGACGACCTTGCCGAGGTAGAACGAGACGATGTAGGCGGCCTGCAGCGGCCAGCGCGGCCAGTCGGGCGGCTCGACGCCCACCGTGGCGCGGTGCGAGACGAGCGTGACCGCCGCCGAGGCGAGCGCCAGCAGCAGGAACGGCCAGGCCGCCGCCAGCGAGCGCCGCCCGAACCGGCGCAGCGGCCACAGGTCGAGCAGCGGCAGCAGCAGGGGCAGCGCGACCACCGTGGGCTTGGCCAGCAGCGCCAGGGCGAACAGCCCGACCGCCGCCACGCGCCAGCGCGCGCGGCCGGTGCGCGCGTGCTCGACGTGGGCCAGCAGCGTGCCGAGGGCGAGGCAGGCGGCCAGCAGGGTCTTGCGCTCCCCCACCCAGGCCACCGGCTCGACCGTCAGGGGGTGCAGCCCGAACAGCAGCCCGGCGGCGACCGCGGCGAACAGCGAGCCGAACAGGCGGTACAGCAGCAGGACGACGAGCAGCGTGGCGACGGCGTGCAGCGCGAGGTTCGTCTGGTGGAACGCGCGCAGGTCGTCGGGGCGGCCGCCGCGCGCGTAGTCCAGCATGAGGGACGTCATGGAGAGCGGCGTGTAGTAGCCGCGGATGGTCGAGGGCCGCCCGACCTCGGCGAAGAACCGGCCCGCCGACTCCCAGCCCGGGTGGGTGACGAGCCGGTTGAAGGCGACGAACCCCTCGTCGTCCATGGCGGTGGCCTGCGCCCCCAGCACCGGCCAGTGCACGGCCAGCACCGCGGCGGCCACGACCAGCAGCGCGGCGGCCAGCGCCCATCCGGGCCGCCGGCCGGGGAGGGCCGGCGCCACACCGCGGCCTGTCGAGCCGCTCTTCCCGGTCAGCCGGTGCACGGGACGATGGTAGCCGGGCGGCGCGGCCGGCTCAACGGCGGACTCGCGCGGACCGGCCGCCCGCACCGCGCCGCCGCTGGCCCCACCGTGCCCCCCGCGCTATCGTGCGCCCACGTCGCCGTCCCACACCGCACGCACGGGGAGCCCATGAGCCAGCCGAAGAAGCCGCGCTACCTCTCGGGGCCGCGCATCGAGCCGCCCGCCATCACCGGCCGCGAGAGCGCGGCCGACCTGGTCGAGCAGTCCTTCCTCGCCTACAACGCCGCGCGCCTGCGCGAGGGCGCGCGCCTGCTCACCGAGCGCATGCTCGAGCCCGACGTCACCGTCGCCCTCTCGGTCACCGGCGCGCTCACCCCGGCCGGCCTCGGCATGAGCGCGCTCATCCCGCTCATCCGCGCCGGGTTCGTGGACTGGATCGTCTCCACCGGCGCGAACCTGTACCACGACGCCCACTTCGGGCTCGGCCTGCCGCTGCACCGCGGCACCTTCCAGGCCGACGACGTCGCCCTGCACGACGCCGGAGTGGTGCGCATCTACGACATCTTCTTCGACTACCGCGTGCTGCTCGACACCGACGCGTTCTTCCGCGAGCTGATCGCCGGCCCCGAGTTCCAGCGCACGATGAGCACCGCCGAGTTCCACTTCCTGTGCGGCAAGTACATCCGCGCGCGCGAGCAGGCGCTCGGCCTCGAGAGCCGCTCGCTGCTGGCCGCCGCGTGGGAGTGCGGCGTGCCGGTCTACACGTCCTCGCCGGGCGACTCGTCCATCGGCATGAACGTGGCGGCCAAGGCGCTCGAGGGCAACCGTCTCGTGCTCGACGTCAGCGCCGACGTGAACGAGACCGCGGCCATCGTCTGGCACGCCAAGAAGACGGGCGGGCGC
>CAZSQE010000434.1:0-2501 GCA_964608905.1 uncultured bacterium
CTCTACACCGGGCGGCCCGCCGGGTCACCCCCGCCGGGGAGGCGCCGGCGCCGCGCCGCGCGCCGTGCCGGGAGCGACGGGGACGGGTGCGGCCGTCCGGCGCGTGCGGCGACGGCCACCCGGGTGGGTGGCCGTCGGATGCCCGTCCGGTCGCGCGGCAGGCTCAGTCCAGCCGCACGAGCCGCTGGGTGCGCGAGCCCCACGGCGTGGTCAGCCGCACGAAGTAGAGCCCCGCGCCCGCCTCGCCGCGCGGCCCGCGGCCGTCCCAGCGCAGGCTGTGCTCGCCCGCGGCCCGGTCGGC
The DNA here is from genome assembly GCA_964608905.1 of uncultured bacterium. Classification (GTDB taxonomy): domain Bacteria; phylum Eisenbacteria; class RBG-16-71-46; order RBG-16-71-46; family RBG-16-71-46; genus JANXPZ01. Next base: position 302 of record CAZSQE010000434.1, read on the forward strand.
CTCCTCGCGCCACAGCACGCGGCCGGCCACGTCCACGACCTCGAGACGCGCGTGCCCCGCCTGCGGCAGCGAGAAGCTCAGCCGGGTCGCGCCGCGGCTCGGGTTGGGGCTCGGCCGCGCCAGCGCCAGCGCCGCCGGGCGGCCGTCGCCGACCGCCGTCGCCGCCGAGACGATGCTCAGCGCGCTCGCGCTCACGTCGCCGCCCACGTTCCCGGCCGCGTCCCAGGCCAGCACCCGCACCCAGACGCTGTCCGCCGCCGTGGACGGCAGGGTCCAGTCCACGGTGCCCGTGTTCTCCAACCCGCGCGCCACCACGAGCCACGGCCCGCTCACGCTGGTGGTCGAGTGCTCCACCGTCACCGAGTCCACGCCGACGTTGTCGCTCGCGGTCCAGGTCACGCTCTGCACGCTCTCCGTCTCCCAGCTCTCCCCGCCGACGGGCGAGGTCAGCGCCACCGTGGGCGCGGCCACGTCGGCGAAGCCCGCGGCGATGGTGTGGTCGGCGGTCACGTTGGCGAAGGTGTACGACGTCACCGGCCCGACCGACGCGCCGTCCACCAGCACGTCCGCCACGGCGTGGCCCGCCCACGGCGTGATCGTGTAGCCCTGGCTCGCCCCCTGCGCCAGCAGGGTCGTCCCGGCCGGGCTGATCGCGCCGCCCGCGCCGGCGGTGGCCACGATCTGCCACTGGTCGATGGTGAAGACGGCCGTGCTGGAGTCGCGGCCCGCGTTGCCGGCCGCGTCCTGCGCGATCACCCGCACCTTCGCCGCGGCGGTGCTCACGAGCGGCACGGTCCAGCTGTAGGTGCCGGAGTTGGCGAGGCCGGTGGCGATGGTGTCGGGGAAGCTCGCGCCGCCGTCGGTCGAGTAGGCCAGGGTCACCGCGGTCACGCCGACCGCGTCGGTGGCGGTCCAGGTGATGGCGTGGCTCGAGCCGGCCTTCCACGTCTCGCCGCCGTCGGGCGAGGTCAGGGCCACCGCCGGCGCCGTCACGTCGGGCGCCGTGCCGGAGTTGGTGAAGGTGTCGGTGAACCCGGTGCCGCGGATGGTGTCCACGCCCGCGCCTTCCCACGTGGCGGAGATGATGACCTGCCCGTTCGAGACCTTGTCCCAGGCGGGGTTGGGGGCCACGCCCGATCCGGTCTCGGTCCAGTAGGTCCTCACGCCGGCGTTGTGCAGGCGGGTGAGCGCGTCCGCCGTCGGGTGGCCGTAGCTGTTGCCGGTGCCGACCGAGATGATGCCGACCTTCGGCTGGACCGCGGTGAGCCAGGACGTGGTGGTCGAGTACCGCGAGCCGTGGTGGTGCACCTTGTACGCCTCCACCACGCCGACCTGCGGGCCCACCGTCGGCTCGATGTCCTCGGTCAGGTCCCCGCCCCAGACCGCGTCGAATTCGCCATAGCTGATCTTGAGCACCATGCTCAGCGAGTTCTCGTCCGTGGTCGAGATGCCGGCGCCCGCCAGGTTCACGCACCGGATGGTGACGGGGTGGGCGGAGAGGGAGTCGAGCGTGATGACCTGGTTCCTGACCAGCGTGCGGCGGCGGCTGCCGAGGACATTCACGTAGTTCGTGTAGGTCGCGCTGCCGTACGAGCCGCCGCGGTCCCAGCCGTAGTCGAGCGTGATGCCCCCGGAGCCGAAGATGGTGTTCATCAGCCCGATGTGGTCGGCGTGGTAGTGGCTGGCGAAGTGGTGCTTCACGTGGGTGACGCCCAGCGCCTGCAGTTGCCCCAGCACCTTCACGCCCGAGGCCGGCGTGGGGTTCGTGTAGACCCCGTTGTCCACCATCGCCACCTCGCCGAGCGGCGAGATGATGACCGCGCCGTCGCCCTGGCCCACGTCGAGCTGGATGATCTGGAGCCGTCCCGTGGCGGTGACGGCCGCGGCCGGGACGGCAAGGACGAGAGCGAGGGTGGCAAGGAGCAGGGCAAGGCGCAGGTGTCGGATCGGGGGCATCGGTTCTCCAGGGGACCGGAGACCGAGGGGGGGCGCCGGCACCAGAAACAGGCAGAGGGCTCCGCACGGCCGAACCAGACGGCCCCGCGGGCGGCCCCGTGGCTGCCACGATGGTACCTTGGACGCATCAATCGGTCCAGCGATCCGAGCGTTCTCAGCCGCGCCTGGAGCGGTCGGAATGCGCTTTCCCGTACGCCGCTGCCCCCCAAGCGTGCAGCCTGCAACGCCCGCCGCCGCCCCCCGC
>CAZSQE010000435.1:0-2495 GCA_964608905.1 uncultured bacterium
GCGCGACGGGCGGGATCACCCATCGAGCCTAGCATGGGCGGCCGCGCGGCGGCCACCGGCGCGGGCCGACCGGCGCGGCGGACTTGTGCGGCGGCCCCGCCCACGCGCATCATGGGCGGCGGTGAGCACGAACGACTCCATCCTCCCGCCGAGCGGCGGCGAGAACCCGCCGCGGCCGCCCGCGCACGTCCTCGTCGTGGACGACGACCTGGGCGTAGCCGCGGTCATCGCCCACATGGCCCAGCAGCTCGGCCACCGCACGACCGTCTCCGGCAGCGTGGACGACGCGCTCGCCCGGCTGGCGCACACCCACTTCGACGTCGTGCTGACCGACCTGCGCATGCCCGGCCGCGACGGGCTCGAGCTGCTGGAGCACGTGCGCGCCCAGAACCCCGACATCCCGGTGGTCGTCATCACCGGGCAGGCCACCATCGACTCGGCCATGGAGGCCATCAAGGGCGGCGCCTACGACTACCTCGCCAAGCCGCCCCAGCTGCAGATGCTGGGGGCGCTGCTGCGCCGCGCCATCGAGAAGAAGCACATGGCCGAGGAGGTGCGGCACCTGCAGCGGGAGATCCTCAAGCACGCCACCGCCGAGGACATCGTCGGCAAGGCCCCACAGATGCTGGAGGTGTACAAGACGCTGCAGCGCGTGGCGGAGAGCCGCACCAGCGTGCTGGTCCTGGGCGAGAGCGGCACCGGCGAGGAGCTGGTGGCGCGCAAGCTGCACGAGCGCAGCCCGCGGCGCGCGGAGCGCTTCGTGCCGGTGAACGTCTCCGCCATCCCCGAGGGTCTGCTCGAGAGCGAGCTGTTCGGGCACGTGCGGGGCGCCTTCACCGGCGCCCTCACCACGCGGCGCGGCCTGTTCGACGAGGCCCACCACGGCACGCTCTTCCTCGACGAGATCGGCGACCTGTCGCTGCCGCTGCAGGCCAAGCTGCTGCGCGTCATCCAGGAGCACCGCATCAAGCCGGTGGGCGGCAACGAGGAGCACGAGGTGGACGTGCGCCTCGTCTGCGCCACGCACCAGGACCTCGAGGAGATGGTGCGGCAGGGCACGCTGCGCGAGGACCTCTACTACCGGCTGAACGTCGTCTCCATCGTCCTGCCCCCGTTGCGGGAGCGGCGCGAGGACATCCCGCTGCTGGTGCGGCACTTCCTGCGCAAGTACGAGCTGGAGACCGGGCTCATGGCCCCGGCGCTTTCCCAGGCGGCCGGGCAGATGCTCGAGACCCACGGGTGGCCGGGCAACGTGCGCGAGCTGGAGAACGTCGTGGAGCGGGCGGTCCTGCTGTCCACCCACGGCGTCGTCACGCCGGACGCGCTCCCGCCCCGCCTGCACGGGGCACAGGCGGCGGCCCCCGCCGCGGCCGAGGTTCCGTCCGGGCCGGCCTCGCTGGACTCGGTCATCGAGGAGCACATCCGCAGGGTCCTCGAGCAGACGGGAGGCAACCGGACGAGAGCCGCGCAGATCCTCGGCATCTCACGCCGGACCCTCCACCGGATGGACGAGCGCCAGCGACGTCGGTCGGATAGCGACAGTTAGTCGCTTTTAGCGCCATCCTGTCGCAGTATCGCAATCTCAACCCATGCAACCTTTTGCACTGGAGTGCGGTTTCCGGAGCGCCACTTCGTCGCTCTCGAGCCTTGAATCGGCACCTTCTGTGACTCGTCCAGGAGTGGGACCTGGATTCCGAATCGATTGATTTGATTCAGGATATGGGCGAATGACCGAGCTTCGAGTGCTCTGGCATCCGTCCTGCTATAGGTCAGAATCGAGGTTATCTGTCGTCACCGTAAGAGGGACACGGAAGATCCGAGGGGCCTGTCTTGATTGCGCGTGACGACAGTCTTGAAGCGAGGGGCGCGAGCCCCTCGCTTCCCAACGCGAAGCCCTGAGGGGCGAACGAGGGGCCGAGGCACGGAAACGCTCATCCGTCCCCCTGGAGCGACCGGAGCCGGGCCCAACGAAGACGGGCGGCGAGTGACCTCGCCGCCCGTCGGCATTCGTGCCGGGGCCTCAGCGCCGCCGCTGCCGCTTCCGCCCGAACCGGGCTGATGCGGGCGTCGGGACCCGGACGTCGTCCGGCGCTCCCGCGCCGCGGCCGGGCGCCTCCTCCCGCTCGACGTCCCGCCAGGAGGCCTCAGCCTGCGTCTCCGGCTCGAGTTCCTCCAGGGCCGGCTCGTCGCCCGGCATCTCCTCCGGGACCGCCTCGGACTCCGACTCCTCCTCCTCCGCGTAGCGGGGTTCCTCGTCCCAGGGCTCGTCCGCCTCGCCGGAGGCCACCGGAGCCGGGAGCGGAGCCGCCTCGAACGGGCCCTCGTGCCGCTCGTCGAGCGGACCCTCGGGCCGACCGACCTCGTCGAGGTCGTCCTCGTCGCGGATGCCGGGAGGCGGCTCCAGCTCCCCGGACAGCTCCGGCCGCGCGAGCGGCGGAATCACCGGAGCCACGGGGACCCCGGCGACGGGCGCCGCGAAACGCGGCTGCCTGCGC
>CAZSQE010000436.1:0-2480 GCA_964608905.1 uncultured bacterium
GCGCAGGCGCCCGCACCGGCGGCGCCCCGGCCGACGGCCGCCGCGCCCGCCCCGGCCCCCGCGGCCGGGGTCTGGCCGAGCGTCGCGCGACCCGCTGGCGCGGGTGCCCCGGCGGCGCCGGTGGCCACGCTGGAGGCCGAGCTGGAGTGCGGGCCCGAGGCCGAGCGCTGCTGGTGCGCGACGGTGGCCGGCATCAACGCCCGCAAGCGCATGCTGGGCGCGTTCCTCGAGGAGACGCGCTTCGTCGGGCTCGCCGCCGACGCGCTGGTGGTGGCCATGGACCACGTGCACACCATCGTCGTCGAGGAGAAGGAGAACCTGGCCATCATGACCGAGGAGGCGGCCCGGGCGTTCGGGCGCGCGCTGGCGCTGCGCTGTGTGCCGCTGGACGAGTCGCAACGCCGCCGCCGGCCCACCCTCGAGGACGTCGCGCCGCTCGTCGAGCAGGCGATCGAGTTCTTCCAGGGCGAGCCGGTCGAACCGAAGCCGCGCCGCGGCGAAAGGACGGAGGGATGAAGAGTTTCGGCGACATGGTGAAGCACGCGCAGAAGCTGCAGAAGCAGATGGCCGAGGTGCAGGAGCAGCTCGCCGCGGAGCGCTTCGAGGCGACCGCGGGCGGCGGTCTGGTCAAGGCGGTGGTGGATGGCAAGCAGATGCTGCGCGAGCTCACGATCAAGCCCGAGGCCCTCGCCGACGGCGACGTGACGCTGCTCGAGGACCTCGTCGTCACCGCGGTGGGCGAGGCCCAGCGCGCCTCCGAGGCGCACATGCACGAGGCGATGGGCCGGCTCACCGGCGGCCTCGGCCTGCCGTTCTAGCGCGGCCCGCCCCCATGTATTCGTCCAGGTATCTCGAGCAGCTGATCGAGGAGCTGGTCAGGCTCCCGAGCGTCGGGCAGAAGAGCGCGCAGCGGCTGGCGCTGCACCTGCTGCGGGTGCCGCGCGAGGAGGCGCTGCGCCTGGCCGGGGCCATCGCCGCGGTGCGCGAGAAGGTCGGCCTGTGCAGCGTCTGCGGCCTGTTCAGCGAGGAGGACCCCTGCCTGATCGACCGCGACCCGCAGCGCGACCCGCACCTGGTGTGCGTGGTCGAGCAGCCGGCCGACGTGCTGGCGCTCGAGCGCACCGGCTCGTTCCGCGGGCGCTACCACGTGCTGGGCGGCGCGCTCTCGCCGCTCGACGGCACGCGGCCCGAGGACCTGCGCATCCGCGAGCTGCTCGAGCGGATGGGCACCGAGCCGATCCAGGAGATCATCCTCGCCACCAACCCCAACGTGGCCGGCGAGGCGACGGCGCTCTACCTGTCGAAGCTGCTGGCGCCGCTGGGCGTGAAGGTCACGCGCATCGCCCGCGGCGTGCCCATGGGCTCCGACCTCGAGTACTCCGACCAGGTGACGCTGGCCCGGGCGCTCGAGGGCCGGCGCGAGCTGGAGTAGGGGCGGGGCGCGCGCCGCGGGCCCGACGATGAACACCTACCTGGTCGACTTCCTGCTCCTGCCGCTGGCCTTCGCCTGCATCGCGCTCAACGCCTTCTTCGTCGCGGCGGAGTTCGCGCTGGTGTCGGTGCGCTGGACGCGCGTCGAGGAGCTGGTGAGCCACGGCCGCTTCGGCGCCAAGTCGGTCCAGCACGCCGTCGAGCACCTCGACGACGCCATCGCCGCCACCCAGCTGGGCATCACCTTCGCCAGCCTGGCGCTGGGCTGGATCGGCGAGCCGGCGCTGGTCCACATCATCGAGCCGCTGTTCCACGGCCTGCCGCCGGTCTGGGGCGTGGTGGTCAGCCACACCGTGGCGGTGGCGCTGGCCTTCCTGCTGCTCACCTACCTGCACGTCGTGCTGGGCGAGCTGGCGCCCAAGGCGATCGCGCTGCAGCGGGCCGAGGACGTCGCCCTGATCGTGACCCCGCCGCTGGTCGTCTTCGCCCGGGTGTTCCGGCCGTTCATCCACGTGATGAACGGCTCGGGGAACCTGATCGTGCGCCTGATGCGCCTGCCGCCGGTGCGCACCGAGCACGACGTCCACTCGGTCCAGGAGCTGGGCATGCTGGTCGAGGAGACGGCCGAGGCCGGCATCATGCCCTCCGAGCAGGCCGAGTACGTGCGCAACGTGTTCCGCCTGAGCGGCAAGCGGGTGCGGGACATCATGCTGCCGCGCGACCGGGTGGTGGCGCTGTCGCTGAACGCCTCCTCCGAGGAGGTGCTGGCCATCTGCCGCGAGACCGCCCACACGCGCATGCCGGTGTGGGAGGGGAACCCCGACAACATCGTCGGCATCGTCAACACCAAGAACCTCTTCCACCTGTTCAGCCAGTTCCGGCTGGTGCTGGTGGAGGACGCCATGTACCCGCCCATCGTCGCCGACCCCGACCAGACGGTCGGCGCGCTGCTGGGGGTGTTCCGGCGCGAGCGGCGGCCGATGGCGGTGGTGCGGGACGCGTCGGGGACGTTCCTCGGCATCGTGACGCTCGAGGACATCCTCGAGGAG
>CAZSQE010000437.1:0-2480 GCA_964608905.1 uncultured bacterium
GGACTATGCTCGTCCCGTCCGCGGAGGCGTCGCCATGGTCCGGTCCCTCCTGATCGCCTGCCTGCTCGCGGCCGCCGCGCCCGCCCCGGCCGCGGGGGCCGGGTCGTCGCCGGCCCGCCCGGTCCCGCTCGAGGTCGCGGTGGACCCGCGCATCGAGCTGCTCGCGGTGGTGCAGTGCCTGGCGGGCGACGGGCAGCTCAACGAACTCGACCTCGCCTACCGCCGCGAGGTCCTCGCGCGCTTCGCGCCCTGGCGGACGCACCCCGCCGTCACCCTCTGCGCGCGCCTGGCCCGCGACGGGTTCACGCGCGACGTGCCGCCGGCGGTGATGGTGCGGCTGGCCGAGCCTCCGGCGCTCGAGCTGCGCGCGCCCTTCACCGTCGGGCTCGAGGCCCGCACCGGCGGGCGTCGGTCGCTGTTCGCCCTGCTCGATTCGCTGCGCGACTTCGCCGCCGCCAGCCGCTTCATGGAGTTCCACGCCGCGCGCGCGGGCGAGCACCGCGGCATGGTCCGCGCCGTGCGCCGCGCCCTGCGGCGCACGCGCGTCGTCGGGCCGCTCGAGGAGTACTTCGGCGTGCCCGGCCAGACGTTCCGCGTCATCCTCGCCCCGCTGTTCCACACCGGGGGCTACGCCGCGCGGGTCGAGCGCCCGCCCGGCGCCGTGGACTGCTACGCCATCCTCGGTCCGGAGCGCGCCGTCCGCGGCCGCCCGCGCTTCTGGAAACCCGGCGACCTCGAGCCGCTGCTGTGGCACGAGTTCTCGCACGTCTTCGTCGGCACGCTGCCCGATACGGTCCGCCGGGCCATCGCCGCCGACTCGGCGCTGTTCGGCCCGCTGCGCGCGCGCATGGCCGCGCAGGGCTACGCGCGCTGGGAGGTCTGCGCCGAGGAGCACCTCGTGCGGGCGGTGGGGGTGCGGCTCGTGCACCGCATGGCCGGCGCGCACGCGGCGGAACGGGAGCTCGAGCGCCAGACCCGGCTCGGCTTCGCCTACCTGCCGCGGCTGCTCGCCGCGCTGCGGCGCTACGAGCGGGAGCGCGAGCGCTACCCCGCCTTCGGCGACTTCGGGCCCGAGCTGGCGCGCGCCTTTCACTCGCCGGGTCCCCTGCCGACCGAGCGGCCCTGACCGCGGCCGCGCCGGCGCCGCCCGCGCGCGAAGGACGCCCCGCGCCGGCTCAGTTCCCGCGGTCGCCGCTCAGGATGTCGCCCAGGTTGCCGAGGATGGAGCCCTCGCCCTTGCGGTGGCCGCCCGCCTGCGGCGCGGCGGCGTAGATGCGGCTGGCCAGCCGGCTGAACGGCAGCGACTGCAACCACACCTTGCCGGGACCGCGCAGCACGGCGAAGAACAGGCCCTCGCCGCCGAACAGCGCCGACTTGAGCCCGCCCACCAGCTGGATGTCGTAGTCCACCGAGGGCTGCATGGCCACGATGCAGCCGGTGTCCACGCGCAGCGTCTCGCCCGGCGCCAGGACACGCTCCTCGTGCGCGCCTCCGGCGTGCACGAAGACCCAGCCGTCGCCCTTGATCCGCTCGAGGATGAAGCCCTCGCCGCCGAACAGCCCGGCGCCGAAGCGCTTGGTGAAGGCGATGTCGAGCGCCACGCCCTTGGCGGCGCACAGGAACGAGTCCTTCTGCGCGATCAGCTCGCCGCCCACGTCCGAGAGCCTGATGGCCTGGATGCGCCCCGGGTAGGGCGCGGCGAAGGCGGCCTTGCGGCGGCCCTGCGCCTGGTTCATGAAGACGGTCATGAACAGCGACTCGCCGACGAGGAAGCGCTTGCCCGCGCCGAGCAGGGCGCCCACCAGGCCGCCGCCCTGCGCCTGCTGGGAGCCGTCGCCGAAGATGGTCTGCATCTCGATGCCGTCCTCGACGTACATCATCGAGCCGGCCTCGGAGAGCACCGCCTCGCCCGGGTCCAGGTCGATCTTCACGAACTGCATGTCGTCGCCGAGGATCTCGTAGTCCACTTCGTGCATGGCCGGCATCGTCGGGCTCCTTGGGTCTGGGCGCGGGAAGGCCCCCGCGCGGTCCGGGCTCTTCTACGTCCGGGGACCGGCCGGGGTTGCGTCGGCCGGGGCCCCCGGACGCGGTCCGCCCGCGGCGAGGCGCGACTCTACCGCGCCCCCCGGGGCCGGTCGAGGCCCGGCGCCAGCGCGTCGCGCCCACGCCGGGGCTGGGCTAGAGTCCCGTGGCCATGCCGTCACCGCCCGATCCCCGCGCTCGCCTCTCGCGTCCCGTCGCCCTCCTCCTCCTGACCGCCGTGGTCGTCGCCGTCTTCGCCGGCGTGCTGCGGCACGACTGGGTGCGGCTCGACGACCCCGGCTACGTGTTCGACAACCCGCACGTCGCGCGCGGCCTGACGGCGGAGGGCGTGCGCTGGTCCCTCACCCGGCCGCACGGCGGCAACTGGCACCCGCTCACCAGTTGGTCGCACATGCTCGACGTGACGCTGTTCGGCCTCGCGCCCGCCGGGCACCACG
>CAZSQE010000438.1:0-2470 GCA_964608905.1 uncultured bacterium
GCGCGGGGAGCCGCGGCCCGTGTGGTAAGGTCGCGTCATGGTCGCCCGACGCGACGGTCCCGCCGCGGAGGCGCGCGTCGTCGCCGTCCTGTGCCTGCTGGCGGCGCTGCGCGTGTTCCTCTTCGCCGCCGGCTTCCCGCTCTTCAACAACGTGGACGAGCAGGCGCACTTCGACCTCGTCCACAAGTACGCGCGCGGGCACGTCCCGGGCGGCATCGAGACGATGGACGCCGCGGCCGCCCGGGACATGCTCCTCTACGGCTCGCCCGAGTACCTCGCGCCGGCCCGGAGCTTCCCGGGCGGCGTGGCGCCGCCGCCGGTCTGGCAGCTGCCGTTCGAGGCGATCCGGCCGGCCTTCGAGGCGCGCGCGGCCGCCATCGCCGCGGGGCCGAACCACGAGTCCACGCAGCCGCCGCTCTACTACGCCGTGGCCGCGCTGTGGTACCGGCTCGGCGGGCTGGCGGGGCTCGAGGGCGGCCGGGCGGTCTACTGGATCCGCTTCCTCGACGTGCTCGTCGCCGTCCTGCTGGTCGGGCTGGCCTGGCGCTTCGCGCACACGCTCTTCCCGGGCGACCGCTTCCTCGCGCTCGGCCTGCCCCTGCTGGTCGCGTTCCTGCCGCAGGACGCGCTGTACTCGATCAACAACGACGTGCTCGTGCCGCTCGCCGGCGGCGCGGCGCTGCTGGGCCTGTCCGTGGCCGCGCGCGACGGCGCGGCGCGCGGTGCGGCCTTCCACGCCGGCGCGGGGCTGCTGGTGGCCGCGGCGGTGCTGGTGAAGGTCTCGGCCCTGCCGCTGCTGGCCGTGGCCCTGGTGGCCGCCGCGCTGGTCGTGCGCCGCGCCGCGCCGGCGCGGCGCTGGGCGGCCCGGCGCCGCGCGCTGGCGCTGCTGGCGGGGGCGGTCGTGCCCCTGCTGGCCTGGGGCGCGCGCAACGTCGCGCTCGGCGGCGACCCGACCGGATCGGCGGTCAAGGCGGCGCTCCTCGGCTGGACGCCGCAGACGGCGGCCGGCGTGCTCGCGCACCCCATCCTCACGCCGGGCGGGCTGGCGACGTTCTGGCGGGAGACCCTCGCCAGCTTCTGGCGCGGCGAGTTCACCTGGGGGCTCGAGCGCATCGCCTCGCCCGGTTGGGACCGCTTCTACGCCGTCTCGTCGGCGCTCCTGCCGCTGGCGGCGGTGGCCGCGCTGGTGTTCCGCCGCCGCTCGTCCGCCCCGGAGACGCGGCTCGCGCTGTGGCTCGGCGTGGTGGCGTTCCTGTCCGCGCTCGGCTTCCTCGCCGCGCTGTCCGTGGCCTGGGACTTCGGCGCCTGCTTCTACCCGTCGCGCGACCATCCGTACCTGACCTCGGGCCGGCTGGCGCTCGCCGCCCTGCTGCCGTTCGCCGCGCTCTGGCTCAAGGGCCTCGAGGCGCTGTTGCCCTGGCCCCGGGCGACGCGGCTGCGCTGGGCGCTGCTGGTCGCGCTGGCGGTGCTGATGACCGTCTCCGAACTGGCGCTCTCGCGCGACGCCCTGCGCAGCGCCTACAACTGGTTCCGCCTGGCGTAGGCGGGGGGGGCGCATGGGACGGAGGACCCGGAGCGGGGACGCGGCGCCGGCGCCGCGGCGCGGCTTCCTCGCGCGGCACGGCGCGTGGCTCGCCGTGCTCGCCGCGCTCGCGCTGGTGGCGGTGGTACGCGGGCGGCTGCTCGACCTGCCGCTGGAGCGCGACGAGGGCGAGTACGCCTACGCCGGGCAGCTCATCCGGCAGGGCGTGCCGCCCTACGTGCAGGCCTACAACATGAAGTTCCCGGGCACCTACTACGCCTACGCCCTGGCGATGACCGTCTTCGGCGAGACGCCGCGCGGCATCCGGCTCGGGCTGCTCGTGGTCAACGCGGGGTCCGTCCTGCTGCTCTTCGCCCTCGGCCGGCGCCTGCTCGGCGCCCTCGGCGGGGCGGTCGCGGCGGTCGCCTTCGCCCTGCTCACGCTCGACCTGTGGAGCATGGGCCTCTTCGCGCACGCCACCCACTTCGTGCTGCTGCCCGCGCTGGCGGGCCTGCTGCTGCTCGCGGGCGGGCGCGGTGCCGCCCGCCTGCTCGCCGCCGGGGCGCTGCTCGGGCTGGCGGTGCTCATGAAGCAGCACGCGTTCGCCTTCCCGCTGCTGGGCGCGCTGCTCGTGCTGGCCGAGGCGCGGGAGCGGGGCCGGGCCGGCACGGTGCGCGACCTCGCGCTGCTGGCGGCGGGCGGCGTCGCGCCGTTCCTGGTCCTGCTCGGGGTGCTGGCGGCGCATGGGGCGCTGGGGCGCTTCTGGTTCTGGGCCTTCGACTACGCGCTGGCCTACGCGACGGGCGTGCCGGCGGACCGGTTCCTCGCCCACCTCACCGGCTCGTTCCGCGACGCCGCGCGGGGCACGGCGTGGCTGTGGGCGGCGGGCGCCGCCGGGCTGGTCGCGCTGGGGGCGGGCCGCTGGCCGGCCCGCACGCGGTGGTGGCT
>CAZSQE010000439.1:0-2455 GCA_964608905.1 uncultured bacterium
CTCGAGCCGGAACGCCCCGCCGGCGCCGGCGACGCGCTCCTCGAGCGCGAGCAGCGGCACGAGCGCCCGCGGGCCCGCGCCGGCGACGAGCAGGCCGCGCGCGGGGTCCGCCGGCGGGCCGGCCACCGGGCCGCCCGCGCCCCCGCCGAGCCCGTTCGCCAGCAGCCACTCCGCCGCGGGGGGCGCGCCGGGCCCGCGCATGGCTAGAGCACCGCCGGGCGGTGCATGATCGTCGAGAGCGGGGCGAGTTCCACGTCGCCGAGGCGCTGGCGCGTGGTGGCGCGCCCGAGCCAGTCGCGCGACAGGCTCGTGGCGCGCACCCACACGGTGAGGCGGCCGCGCCCGCGCGTCTCGGCGAGCACGCCCTTCCAGCGCGCGTCGAGCGCCTTCGTGCCCGCGCCGCGCGGCTCGAGGTCGAGCACCGCCCCGGGCTCGTCGTAGGACACGCCGATCTCGGCCGCCAGCGAGCGGCACACCGCGCCCGCCGCCGGCTGCACGTGGATGAACGGCAGGTGACGCCGCCGCAGCTCGCGGAAGACGGCGCGCATCAGCGTCGCGTCCTGCGTGGCGAAGGAGCCCATGTGGTTGGCCACGCCCACGACCGCGCCGGACTGGTCGAGCCAGCGCCGCACCGTGCCGGTGGCGCGGTCGGGCTTGGTGGTGACGAGCAGCGTGCCCGGCCCGGGATCGAGCTGCGGGTAGTTGACCGGCTCGAGCGGGATGTGCAGCACGACTTCGCGGCCGTGCTCGCGCGCGGCGCGGACCAGCGCGCCGCTGTTCTTCGCGCCCGGCACGACGGCCACGGCGAACGGCGCCGGCAGCGCGAGGGCCCGGCGCGCCAGCTCCAGGTCGTCGCCGAAGCCGTAGAGCACGAGCGCCAGTTGCGGCGCCGGCCGCTCCTCCGGCTCGCGCGGGCGGGGCGGCGCGGTGAGCAGCAGCTCGACCAGGGCGCGGCGCGGCAGGCCGAGGCGCAGCGTGAGCCGCGTCGTGCCGCGCGGCCCGGGCGCCTCGTGCCCGGCGAGCACGGCGCCGCCGAGCTCCTCGACGCGCCGGCTCACCGCGTAGTTCGCCTGGAGCAGCGAGGCGCCGGCCGGCAGGCTCACCCGCCAGCGCTGCGGCCCGCCGTCGCGCGGCAGCACGCCCTCGGCGATGCTGTCCTCGGGCACGCCCACGGCGGCGAGCCCGGCGCGGATCTCGCGGGCGAAGAGCGGCACGACGCGCGCCGGCGCGCGCAGCCCCCAGCGGGCCTGTGCGACCTGGCCGGAGCCGGAGCGGGCCAGCACCCAGGCCTGCCCGGCCAGGAAGAGCAGGGCGGCGACGGCCACGAGCGCCAGGAGCGCGCGCGGCAGGGCGGAGGAACGGCGGGACTTTCGGGCCATGGCGGATGGGGTCGGGCGCCAACTTAGGCGGCCCGGCGGGGTTCGTCAACGCCCGCGCGGCCCCCCGGGGGCGCGGGGATTTGCATCGGTGTGACACGCGGCCACCCGGCCGGTGCCACGCTGGATGCAGGCGGTACGACCGGCCGCCGCCGCGAGCCGCGGCGGGACCCCAGCCACGGGAGAGACGACCTCATGCCCTTGCGACGAATGCTCGCGCTGTCCCTGGTCCTGGCGATGGGTTGGGACGCCGCCCCGGCGCTGGCCGGGGTGACGCCGTGCTGCCCGCACCGTTCCGGCAAGGCCCGCGTCCTGCGCACCGGCGGCCTCGGCCTGCCCGCCACCGGCTCCGGCGAGAACGCCGTGGTCGAGGCCTGCGAGGCCTGCGGCGCCTGGGAGGTCTGCGCCATGGATCTGGAGGGCGCCGCCGCCGGGATGCAGACCATGCCCCTGCGCAACGGCGTCATGTCGGTCTACACCGCCGGCGCGCCCGACCGCATGCGGGTCGTCCGCAACGCGCTCACCCGCTACCAGGAGCACATGGTCGCGCTCATCATGACCGGCGACGCCGTGCGGCTCTGCCCGCACTGCCGGCTCATGCGCGGCGCGGCGGCCAGCGGCCGGCTCACGCGCGAGGTCATCCCGGTCGAGGGTGGCGGCATCCTGCTGATGACGTCCCCCGACCCGGCCGTGGTCCAGATGCTCCTGGCCGAGGCCGGGGTCACGCCCCCGCCGCGGACCCGGCGCTGAGCCGCCGCCGCCGGCCACCCCGCCCCGGCGCCCCCGGCCGGGGCGGGGCGGCGCCCGGCGGCGTTGCCGCGCGGCGGTCCCGGGGATACGCTGGCGCGTCATGTCCACTCCCGCCACGAGCGTCCGCATGAGCCGCCGCGTGCTCACCCTGATCGGCCTCGGGGTGGCCCTCCCGGCGCTGCTGCTCGCCGGCGTCGGCATCTACCTCACCCTGCGCATCGCCCGCGCGGTCGAGGACGAGTCCGCCCGCTACGACCGCTACATCGCCGCCCAGGCCGGCGAGGCCTTCGAGCGCGAGTTGCTCGACGAGCTGCGCCGCCGCATCGTCC
>CAZSQE010000440.1:0-2454 GCA_964608905.1 uncultured bacterium
GCGGGGCCGCAGCGCCAGCCGCCCGGCGCCCCAGGCCAGCAGCAGCCCCAGCACGTCGCCGAGGTTGTGCGCGGCGTCGGAGAGCAGGGCCAGCGAGCCGGCGAGCAGCCCGGCCGCGGCCTCGACCAGCACGAAGCCGAGGTTGATGGCCACGCCGACCGCGAAGGCGCGGCCGAAGTCCCGGCCCTGCGGGTGCCGGTGGGACGCCGCCGTCATGCCGTGCGGGTCGCTCAGCGGGCGCTGAGCAACTGCCGCCCCCCGTCGATGGGCACCGTCGCGCCGGTGATCCAGGACGCGGCGTCGCTGAGCAGGAACAGCACGAGGGCGGCGATCTCCTCCGGCTGCCCGACGCGGCCGAGCGGGTGCGTGCTCTTCGAGCGCTCGAGGAAGGCCGGGTAGTCGGGCACCGCGCCCAGCGCGGTCTGCAGCTCGGTCACCACCACGCCGGGGTTGAGCGAGTTCACGCGCACGCCGTGCGGCGCGAGGTCCAGCGCGGCGGCGCGGGTGAAGGCGTCCACGCCGGCCTTGCTCACCACGTAGCCGAGCAGGTTCGCGTAGGGCCGCGGGCCCGCCACCGAGGAGATGTTCACCACCGCACCCTTGCGCTCGATCAGCGCGGGCGCGGCCGCCCGCGTGAGCAGGTACATGGCGCGCAGGTTGGTGTCCATCATGCGGTCCCACTCCGCCGGGGGCAGGTTCATGAGCCCGCCGCCCACCATCACCCCCGCCGCGTTCACCAGCCCGTCGAGCCCGCCGAAGCGCTCGACCGCGGCCGCCACCCAGCGGGGACCGGCCGCCTCGTCGCGCACGTCCCCGGCCACGCCGGCCAACTCCGCGCCGAAGCTCCGGGCCTCCTGCTCGAGCGCCTTCAGCCGGTCGTCGCGGCGCCCGGCCGCCACCACCTTCGCCCCCTCCTTCGCCAGCGCGACGGCGCAGGAGCGGCCGATGCCGCTGGTCGCCCCGGTCACCAGCACCACGCGGTCCTCGAATCGCTTCCGGCCGTCCATCGTCCCCTCCCCCGCTCGGTCCTTCCCGCGTCCCGCACTTTCCGTGAATCCTTGGACGCGGAAGGCTATCCAACGGTCCGTCAACCGTCCAATGCCCCTCCCCCCGAGGGGTGTTCGTCCGGCCGCCGCACGTCCCCGACCATCACGCCGCAAGGCCCAACGGGGGGATTCTGCGCTCCGGGCGGCCGGCAACCGACCGGGGAACATCGATGCCGCGTCCTCCTCGATTCACGATCCGCGCCGCCGGTGTACTGACCGGGATCAACGAGAACACCCTCCGCGCCTGGGAGCGCCGCTACGGGCTCGTCAGCCCGGAGCGGACCGCCAAGGGTTACAGGCTCTACTCCGACGACGACATCGCGCGATTGCGGATGATCCAGCGCGCCACCCGCGAGGGCGTGCCGATCGGCCGCGTCCGCGCCCACCTGCAGACGCCGGGGACCGTCGAGCGCCTGCAGGCCGCCGTGGCGGCGGAGGCGGCCGGCGGAGCCGCCGCCTCGCCGCTGCTCGCCGGGTGCTGCTCCCGCATCGGCGAGGCGGCCCGGCGCATGGACCGCGCGGCGCTCGAGCGCGCCTACCAGGATGCCGTCGGCCTGCACTCGGTGCGCGACGCCTTCCACCGGGTGCTGGGCCCGGCCCTGCTGGGCCTCTGCCCGCACGGGTGCGGCGACGCCTGCGAGAGCGCGCAGCGGTTTCTGGCCGACTTCCTGCGGGAGCGCCTCGAGCGGGTGCTCGCCGGGCTCCGGCCGCTCCACCAGCAACCGCGTGCGCTGTTCGCCTGCGCCCCCGGCGAGCGGCACGAGGTCACCCTCATGCTCGTCAGCCTCGAGGTCGGGCTCGAGGGCGTGAGCGCGCGCTACCTCGGCCCGGACGCCGCGCCGGAGACGCTGTGCGAGGTGGCCGACACGGCCGGCTCGCGCGCGGTCGTGCTGTCGGCCACCGACGACCTGCCCCGTGACGCCGTGCTCGGGCTGCGCGACGGGCTGGCCGGCCTGCCGCGCCGTCCCCGGCTGCTGGTCGAGGGAGCGGCGGCCGAGCGGCACCGCGACTGGCTCGACGCGGCCGGGATCGAGGCGCTGCCCCCGACGCCGGCCGAGGCCGCCCGGCAGGTGCTGTTCGCGGTCGGGGCCGGCTAGGTCCCCGGGCCCGCCAGCAAGGCCAGGAAGCCGCGGTCGGCCTCCAGCACCTCCTCCGGGTCCACCGCGGCGGGATTCACCCAGCGGACCTCGTGCACCGAGGAGCTGGGGGTGAAGTCGAGCGAGTCCAGCTCGCAGCGCACGAAATGCAACTCGACCGCGGGACCACCCGCGTAGTCGTGGCTCTCCACCGCCAGCGTCTCCCCCGCCACCGCGCCCACCCCCAGCTCCTCGCGCAGCTCGCGCACCAGCGCCTGCGCGAGCGACTCCCCGGGCTCGACCTTGCCGCCCAGGAACTCCCACATGAGCCC
>CAZSQE010000441.1:0-2445 GCA_964608905.1 uncultured bacterium
GGACCACCCCTTCTGCGGCGAGACCGTCCCGGTGAAGCTCTTCGACTACCTCGCCTGCGGCCGGCCGGTGGTGGCGGCGGTGAGCGGCGACGCCGCGCGCGTGGTCGAGGAGTCCGGCGGCGGCGTGGTGGTGCCCCCGGGCGACGGGGCGGCGCTGGCGGCGGCCATCGCGGCGCTGGCCGCCGACCCGGAGCGCCGTGCCCGGCTGGGCGCGGCGGGGCCGCCGTTCGTGGAGGCCCGCTACTCGCGGCGCGCCGTCGGCGGGCGGCTGGTCGGGGTGCTCGAGGAGGTGCTGCGGCTGGCGCGGGGGCGCGACGTCGCGCCTCGCCCGGGCGGTCTGGCCGGGGCGGCCAAGCGCGCGGTCGACGCGGCCGTGGCCGCGGCCCTGCTGGTCGCGCTCGCGCCGCTGCTGCTGCTGGTCGCGCTGGCCATCCGCCTCGACTCGCCCGGCCCGGCCCTGTTCCGCCAGCGCCGCGTCGGCCGCGGCTCGCGCGAGTTCACCATCTTCAAGTTCCGCACCATGCAGGTCGGCACGCCCGACCTGGCCTCGCACCTGGTGGGCCCGGGCTCGCAGCGGGTCACCCGCGTCGGGCGGCTGCTGCGCCGCAGCAGCCTCGACGAGCTGCCGCAGTTGCTGAACGTGCTGGACGGCACGATGTCGCTGGTGGGACCGCGCCCCGCCCTGCACAACCAGGACGACCTCGTCGCGCTGCGGCAGGAGGCGGGCCTGGACGCGCTCAAGCCCGGCGTGACCGGCTGGGCCCAGATCCACGGCCGCGACGACATCCCGCTCGACCGCAAGGTCGCCTACGACCACTGGTACCTGGAGCACCTGTCGCCGTGGCTCGACCTGTGGATCGTGCTGCGCACGCCCTTCGTCCTGCTCTCCTCGCGGGGGGTGTTCTGATGGCGCGCGCGGTCGCGCTGTCCGCCGCGGCCCGGCGGGCGGGCGCGCCGGCGCTGGCGGCGCTCGTGGCGCTGCTGCTGGGCGTCGTCTACCGCGGCACGCTGGCTGCGCTGTGGACGGTGTGGACCACCAACGACAACTACTCGCACGGCCCGCTGGTGCCGCTCGTCTCGCTGGGGCTGGTGGCGCTGCGCCGCGACGCGCTGCGCGCACGGCCGCGCCGGGGCGATGCGCGCGGCCTGGCGCTGGTGGCGCTGGCCTGCGCGATGCAGGTGACCGGCCTGCGCGCCGACGTGCTGGCCCTGCAGGGCTGGTCGCTGGTGGCGATGCTGTTCGGCCTCTCCCTGACGCTGCTGGGTGGCCCGCTCACGCGCGCGCTGGCGCTGCCCATCGCCTACCTCGGCTTCATGCTCACCTTCCCGCCGTTCGTGATGAACCGGCTCAGCTACGCCCTGAAGGAGGTGGCGGTGGGCGTGGCCGCGCACGCCGCCGGCTGGCTGGGGGCCACGCTGCAGCGCAGCGGCATGACCCTGTACGTGGCCGGCGGGACGCTGGAGATCGAGGACCCGTGCAGCGGCCTGCGTTCGCTGCTGGCCATGCTGGCGACCGGCGTGCTGCTCGCCGCGCTGCTGCGCGGCGGCGCCTGGCGGCGCCTGGTGCTGGTGGCGCTGGCGGTGCCGATGGCCATGGCCGGCAACGCGCTGCGCGTCACCCTGCTGGCGGTGACCGCGCACTACGCCGGCATCCCGCGCGCGGTGGGCCTGTTCCACGACGTCTCGGGCTACCTCACCTACGCGCTCTCGCTGGCCGGGCTGCTCGCGGCCTGGGCGCTGCTCCAGCCGCCCGCGCCGCGGGGCCCGGGCGGCGCGCCGCCGGCCGTCGCCCTGCCGGCGGCGCTGGCCCGGCGGCTCGCCGGGGGGAGGAACGCCTCGTGAGGGTCGCGGCCCTGCTCGTCCTGCTGGCCGCCACCGCGGCCTACGTCGTGCTGCACCCGCCGGTGAACCTGGCGGTGAGCCACGGCGTGCTGCGCGCCTGCCCGGTGGACTTCGGCGCCTGGAGCGGCTCCGAGCTCTCGTTCGAGGACGCGGTGCTGGAGGAGTTGCGGGCCGACGACGTGCTGGTGCGCCGCTACGAGCGCGGCGACGACGTGGCCTGGCTGACCATCGTCTACCACCAGAACCGCCGCTACGGGGCGCACGACCCGCGCGTGTGCTATGAATCGCAGGGTTACGTCGTGCAGCCGCTGGGCCGGCGCCGCGTCGTCACCGGCGACGGCTCGCTCGAGGTGAACGTCTTCCGAGCGGTGCGCCCGCAGGAGCGGCGGCTGGTCTACCACTGGTGGGCCACCACCGGGCTCACGACCGTCGACCCGGCCGCGATGCAGCGGCGCATGGCCATCACCGGCGCCCTGGACAACCGTTCGTGGGGGGCGTTCGTGCGGGTCGAGACGCGGCTGGGGCCGGGGGGCGAGGTGCCGGCGGCCGAAGCGCTCGACGACTTCACGGAACAATTTGCAAGCCAGTTCCCGGAATTCGAAG
>CAZSQE010000442.1:0-2443 GCA_964608905.1 uncultured bacterium
CCTGCTGGCCCAGATGCTCTCCTGGCGGTCGCTCTTCGACGGCAGCGCGGCCGCGGCCCTACCGGTGCGCGCCATGGCGCGGGTGTACTTCGTCGGGCAGCTCGGCAAGTACGTGCCCGGGAGCGTATGGGCGGTCATTGCGCAAGCCGAGCTCGCGCGCCGTCACCGCGTCACCCGCGCCCAGAGCGCTGCGGTGGCCCTCGGAGCGCTTGCCGTGCTGAGCGTGACCGGAGGTGTTGTCGGCGCGACCGCGCTGGCGATCGGCTCCCGCGAGGCGGTAGCCACCTACTGGTGGGCCTTGGTGGCCGTGCCAGTCGGGATCGGGCTGCTATGGCCACCCGTGTTCAATCGCCTCGTGGCACTAGGCATGCGGGCGAGTCGCCTCGCCGGCGCCGTGCCGGAGCTGACGGCTCGCGGGCTCGCCCGAGCCGTCGGGTGGGCGTTGGCGATGTGGCTGTCCTTCGCGCTCCACGCATGGTCGCTGGCCGTCGACCTCGGAGCCCGCGGGCCTGCCGACGCGGCGGTCGTGGGCGGCGCCTTCGCGCTCGCCTGGGTCGTAGGGTTCCTCGTCGTGCTCGCCCCCGCGGGAGCGGGCCCGCGCGAGGCCGCCTTCGTCGTAGCGCTCTCGCCCGTCTTGGGGACGGCGGAAGCCCTGGTCCTCGCCCTGGTCAGCCGCGTGCTGATGATCCTCGGCGACGGACTGGCAGCCGCCCTCGTCGCGGCACCAGGGCGCACGGCCCCGCCGGACGCCTCCGACGACGCCACAGTGGGCAGCACCGACGATGCGCCCGACCGCCGTCCTGACAGACCGGACAGCTCACGCTAGGACAGGCGGGGCCGCCACCGCCCAGCGCTCCGCCCAGTCGCCGATCGGCTCGACGCCGATCGCGCGAAGGGAGGCGTGCCCGAGCACGGAGTACGCAGGCCGGGGAGCGGGGCGGACGTAGGCGGCGCTCGACGTCGGGGAGACGATCGAGGGATCCATCCCGGCCGCGGCCACCGCTGCCTGCGCGAACCCGTACCAGGACGTCCGGCCCGCCGACGTGCCGTGGTACGTGCCCGCCGGGGTGCCCGCGTCGATCAGCCGGTGCACCAGGTCCGCGAGGTCCATGGTCCAGGTGGGTTGCCCGACCTGGTCGTCGATCACCTGCACGGCGCCGCGTTCCCGCGCCAGCTTCACGATCGTCGAGGGGAAGCACGGGCCCCGGGCGCCGTAGAGCCAGGCGGTGCGCACCACCAGGTGATCGGGGCACTCCGCCCGGACTGCCCATTCCCCGGCAGCCTTGGTGCGCCCGTAGGCGGAGCGCGGCGCGAGCGGGGCGTCCTCGGGGTACGGGTTGGCTCCCAGCCCGTCGAACACGTAGTCGGTGGAGATCTGCAAGAGCCGGGCGCCCATCCGTCTCGCTGCGCGGGCGAGGTTCGCGGCGCCCCTGGCGTTGATCGCGAACGCGGCAGTTTCGTCGTCCTCGGCGGCATCCACTGCCGTGTACGCGGCGCAGTTCACGAAGACGTCCGCGTCGTCCAGTGCCGCGCATGCGGCGGGATCCGTGATGTCGACAGTGTCCCGGTCCACCCCGAGCACCTGCTCGCCCCTCGTGGTGAGCGTCTCGACGAGATCCTGCCCGAGCATCCCGTGCGCTCCCACCACAGTCCACCGCACGTCGCATGCCTCCTCGTCTCGACCGCTCGCCAGACTACGACCTCGGTAGGCTGTCCGCGCCGCCGCCTGCAGGAGAGGGATCCGATGACTTACCGCGAGCTCGCCGTGCCGGGGGCCTGGGAGATCACACCCAAGCAGCTCGGCGATCCGCGCGGGGTCTTCTTGGAGTACTTCCAGTCCGCCCCGTTCCGGCAGGCCGTAGGGCACGAGTTCACGCTCGCGCAGGCGAACTGCTCCGTCTCCGCCGCGGGTGTGGTCCGCGGGATCCACTTCGCGGACGTACCCCCCGGTCAGGCCAAGTACGTCACCTGCGCCCGCGGGGCCGTTTGGGACGTCGCTGTCGATATCCGGGTCGGCTCCCCCACGTTCGGCCGCTGGGACGCGGTGCTGCTCGACGACGTCGACCGTCGCGCGATGTACCTCTCGGAGGGGCTCGGGCACGCATTCATCTCGTTGGAGGACGAGTCGACGGTGCTGTACCTCTGCTCCACCGCCTACGCCCCCGGCCGCGAGCACTCCGTGCATGCGTTCGACGAGTCGATAGGCATCGCCTGGCCGACCGAGGCTCGCGACGGCTCGCCGATCACGCCTGCGCTGTCCGAGAAGGACCTCGCCGCCCCGGCCTTGGCCGAGGCGGCGAACCAGGGGATGCTTCCGCGGCACGACGAGGCGATGCGGTACGTCGCGTCGCTGTCGGCCGGAGCCTGATCCGTCCGGATGCGGTGATCCTGCCCTAGTGCCGCGTGTCGTTAGTTGATTTAGGGTTCTGTGTTTGGGACGATG
>CAZSQE010000443.1:0-2441 GCA_964608905.1 uncultured bacterium
GTGCTGGCCTGGCCGGGGCTGAGCGGCGCCATCGTCGGCGCGCGCGCGCCGGGCCAGGTCGCCGGCTGGCTGGACGCGGCCGCGCTCGAGCTGACGGCGGACGACCTCGACGAGATCGCGGCGGCGATCGGGGAGACGAAGGCGGGGACGGGCCCGCCGCGGCCCTAGCCTCGGCGGGCCCGGCGTTCTCCGACGGAGCCTGGCCGCGGCGCTACTCGGGCGGGAGCGAGACGCCGGGCGGGAGCTTCACGCCCAGGTGCTGCCCGCCGTCCAGCACGATCATCTGCCCGGTCAGGGCCGGCGCGCCGAGGATGAAGCGCACGGCGTCGCAGATCTCCTCCGGGCTGGTGCCGCGCTTGAGCGGGGTCATCTCGCACTGGCGCGCGAAGTCGGCCTCGGTCTGGCGCGGGCTCTTGAGCGCCGGGCCGGGGCCGATGGCGTTGACGCGGATGCGCGGCGCCAGCGCCAGCGCCAGCGAGCGGGTCAGCGTCCACAGCCCGGTCTTGCTCACCGTGTAGGAGACGAAGTAGGGGGTCAGGTTCCAGACCCGCTGGTCGAGCAGGTTGATCACGTGGCCGGCCTCGCCCTCCGGCAGCTGGCGGGCGAAGGCCTGGGTGAGCACGAAGGGCGCGCGCAGGTTGGTCTCGAGGTGGGCGTCCCAGGAGGCGCGGGTCACCGTGTCGGCCAGGTCCAGCTCGAAGAGCGAGGCGTTGTTGACGAGGCAGGTGAGCGGTCCCAGCTCGGCCGCCGCCCGCTCCACCAGCGTCGCCGTCTCCTCCTCGCGGCCCAGGTCCGCCCGCACGCAGGCGGCGCGGCCGCCCCCCGCGCGGACGAGGCGCACGACCTCGCGCGCCTCGTCCGCCGAGCGGTGGTGGTGCACGGCCACCGCCCAGCCGTGCCGGGCGAGGTCCAGGGCGATGGCGCGGCCGATGCGCCGCGCCGCGCCCGTGACCAGCGCCGTCCTCACGGGGGTGTGGGTCATGGGCGAGCCGCTATCCCCGCTTGACCGGCACCACGCTCCTGTCGTCCAGGCCCAGCACGTTCACCAGGTCCGATCCGGCGGGCACGATGAACTTGGTCTGGCCGGCCAGCACGGTGTTGAGCACGTCGAGCTTCTTGCTCACCTCGGCGCGCTCCTTGAAGAACGACTCGGCCGCGTTCGAGACCATCTCGATGGCCTTGGCCTCGGCGGTGGCGCGGGTGACGCGGGCCTGCGCGTCGCCCTCGGCCCGCAGGATCTCGGACTGGCGCACGCCCTCGGCCTGCAGGATCTGCGCCTGCTTCACGCCCTCGGCCTCGAGGATGTTGGCGCGCTTGTCGCGCTCGGCCTTCATCTGGCGCGACATGGCCTCGGTGATGTCGGCGGGCGGGTCGATCTTCTGCACCTCGACGCGCGTCACCTTGACGCCCCAGGTGTTCGTGGCCTCGTCGAGCACGGCGCGCAGGTTGGCGTTGATGAGGTCGCGGGCGGTGAGGGTCTCGTCGAGCGACTTGTCGCCGATCAGGTTGCGCAGGTTGGTCTGGGCCAGCGTGGTGGCCGCGTAGGCGAAGTTCTGCACCTCGAAGGTGGATTTCACCGGGTCGCTGATGCGGTAGTAGATGACCGCATCCACCGTGACCGAGACGTTGTCCTTGGTGATGACCTTCTGCGGCTCGACGTTGATGACGCGCTCGCGCATGTCCACCTGGATCATGTCCTCGATCACGGGCACGAGGAAGGTGAGGCCGGAGTCGGCGGTGGCCTTGTACTTGCCCAGCCGCAGGACCAGGCCCTTCTCGTACTGCTTGACGATGCGGGCGGCGCGCGCCAGCGAGACGAGCGCGATGAACAGGACGATGAACAGCAGCACCATGCCGATCGAGAGCTCCATCACGACCTCCGCACGAGGAGCGTGACGCCGTCCACCCCCTCGATGATGACCTCGGCCCCGGACTCGAACGCAGCGGTCTCGCCGGCGGCGGGACGCGCGCGCCACACCTCGTCGCGCAGCCGCACCTGGCCGGGCTGGTGCGCGGAGATGACCTGCGTCACCAGGGCGCGCTGCCCGATCAGGGCGTCGGTGTTGGTGTGGATGCCCGGTCGCCGCAGCCGTCCCCGCACCCAGCGGCGGCCGGCGGCGATGTAGAGCAGGCACAGCGCGCTGGCCGCCGCCAGCCCGGTGACCGGGCTGCCCACGGCCAGGCCGAGGGTCCCGCCCAACACGAACGACGAGCCGATCAGGACGAGGTCGAAGCCGGCGAAGCCGCCGAGCGCGGCCTCGATCAGGACCATGACCGCGCCGGCGATGATCAGCACCCAGTTCCAGTCCATGCGCATCCTCCTGGCCGCGGCGGGGGTCCGACGCCTGACGGCCGCGGCCACGATAGCAGGATGGGGGCGGGGGACAAGTCGAATCGGGACCGCGCGCGGGGAGCGCCGGCCCCGCCGCCCGGCGGAGCGC
>CAZSQE010000444.1:0-2441 GCA_964608905.1 uncultured bacterium
GCCCCCGACAGCGCGCATCGGGCGCGGGCGCGCGCCCTGCTCGTGACACTGAACCGGCAGGCCTCCGACTCGCTGCGCGCGGTGTTCGCCGGCGACAGCACGGCGGAGGCGCGGGAACGGGCGCGCGAGTCCGCCCGTGCGGGGCGACCGGGCGCAGCGCGGGGCCGGAACCGCGACGGGGCGCTGCTCCCGCTGCCCGCGCGCGGCGAGGCCGTGCCGCGCCCGATGACCGCGGTCCCGCCGGTGCGGGTGGACTCGCTGTTCCTGCCGGCGACGCCCGACTCGCGGTAGCCGGGCGGGCCGCGTCCCACGTCACCGCGACGCTGAGGACTTCGTGTCGCGCGGGGCTCCCGGGTGGCCCCGGACCGCCGGCCGGCGGCGCGCCGTGCCGTGCGTCCCGTCGCGGGCCCGTCTTGGTGCCGCCGCGCGCCTTCCAGTAGAGTCGCGGCTGCCGCGGTTCCCGCGGTCCACCGGAAGGCGCCCCATGAGCGAACCGCCCATCCTCCATCTCGCCGCCCCGCGCGGCTTCTGCGCCGGGGTGGAGCGCGCCATCGAGACGGTGGAGCTGGCGCTCAAGGTGTACGGGCCGCCCATCCACGTGCGGCACGAGATCGTGCACAACCGGCACGTGGTCGGGGACCTGCGCGCCAAGGGCGCGGTCTTCACCGACGACCTGGCGGACGTGCCCGCCGGCGCGGTGCTCGTGCTCTCGGCCCACGGCGTGGCGCCGTCGGTGCGGCGCGAGGCCGAGGCGCGCGGCCTGCGCGTGCTCGACGCCACCTGCCCGCTGGTGACGCGGGTGCACCTCGAGGCGTTGCGCCACGCGCGCGACGGCTGCACGGTGGTGCTGGTCGGCCACCGCCGCCACGTCGAGGTGCAGGGCACGCTGGGCGAGGCGCCCGAGGCGATCGTGGTGGTCGAGGACGCGGCCGAGGCCGAGGCGCTGCGGGTGAGCGACCCGGCGAAGGTCGCCTACGTCACGCAGACCACGCTGTCGGTGGACGACAGCCGCGGCATCGTCGAGGTGCTGCGGCGCCGCTTCCCGGCCCTGCGCGAACCGGCGCGCGGCATCTGCTACGCGACGCAGAACCGCCAGAACGCGGTCAAGGAGCTGGCGCGGCGCTGCCGCACGGTGTTCGTGGTCGGCGCCTCCGGCAGCAGCAACGCCAACCGGCTGGTCGAGGTGGCGCGCGGGCTCGGCGTCGAGGCGTGGCTGGTCGAGGGGCCGGAGGACCTCCGCGCGGAGTGGCTGGCGCCGGGCGCGGACGTGGGCGTGACGGCGAGCGCCTCGACGCCGGAGGACGTGGTGCAGGCGTGCGTGGCGCGGCTGCGGGAGCTGGGCGGCTACCGCGTCGAGCCGTTCCGGCTGGTCGAGGAGACCATCGCCTTCCCCCTGCCCGCGGGCCTGCTGGACGAGGCGCGCGCGCGCGGCGTGGACGCGGGCCCGGCCGGGCACGGCCGTCCGGCGCCGGCCGCGGACGCGGAGGCGTCGTGCTGATCCCGCGCGTGCTGCTCGCGCCCCACGCGGCGACGCTGCTGCTGGACGAGCGCCGCCGCCACCGCACCGAGATGCTCGAGGCCTACGCCGTCGCGGCGCGCGCGCTGGAGGCCGAGCGGCCGGAGGCGATCGTGGCGCTGAGCGCGCGCTGGGAGGCGCCCGGCCCGTTCCTGGTGGACGGGGCGCGCCGGCACACGACGCTCACCGACTACTACGGCTTCGGCGTCGAGGTGCGCTACGACTGCCACGGCGCGCCGAAGCTGGCGGAGGCCATCGTCGCGGCGGCGCGGGCGGCCGGGGTGCGCGCCGCCACGACCACCCGCGGCGTGGACAGCGGCGTGTCCGTGCCGCTGCACTTCCTCGCCGTGAAGCGGCTCTACCCGGTCGTGCCGGTATCGCTGGGGACGGGCCCGGCCGCGGCGCACCGCGCCTGGGGGCGGGCGTTGCGGCAGGCGATCGACGCGGTCCCCGAGCGGGTGGCGTTCGTGGTGGGCGGCATGCTGTCGCACAACGTGCACGCCTGGAACCTGCGGCGCGAGACCCCGGAGGCGCAGGACTTCGACGGGCGCGCGCTCGCGGCGCTCGCCACCGGGGCGTGGGGCGAGCTGGCGCGGCTGGCGATGCGCCGCCACGCCCGCGCCTGCCCGGAGGCGAACCTGCTGCACCTCGAGGTGCTGCACGGCCTGCTCGGCGCGGACCTGCCGGGCCGGTTGCTGTGCTACGAGCCCGGACCGGGCGTGGGCGCGGCGCTGGTCGAGTTCCTCGCGGGCGAGCCGTCGCCGCCGGCGGAGCCGGTGGTGGAGCCGGTGGCGGAGGCGGCGCCGGCGGTGAAGCGCGACCCGCGCCTGCACGTGCCGGTGCGCATCGAGCGGCCGCTGCACGCACGGCCGGTGAGCCGCCGGCCGCGCCGGTCCGCCGCCGAGCGCCCGGCTCGGCGCCCGAC
>CAZSQE010000445.1:0-2439 GCA_964608905.1 uncultured bacterium
ACCGGCCGGCAGGCACAGTACGCCGCCCAGCACGCCGCGCTGATGATGGTCACCAGCGGGGCAGGGTCGGCGGTGACGGCTGCGAAGGCGGGCACGTCGGCGGCCGCCGCCTCGGCGAAGTCCGTCGCGCGACCGCCGACTCCCCCGCGTCCCTCCGCTCCGGCGTCGAACGGGGCGGCGAAGCCGTGACCGCGCCGACCATGGCCGCGCAGGTCGAACCGACGACGGCGCGCTTCGGGCGCCTGGAACAGCGCGGGCTCCTGCTAGGGCTTGGTTTCGGACAGCTCGTGGTGCTCGCAGTGGCGCTGCTGGTGGCGGTCACCGGCGTGTACTCGGCGGGCGCGACCGGCCTGGTCGCCTCCGGTGCGCTGTGGCTGCCGCTGGTCGCCGCCGCCACCGTCAAGGTAGGTGGCCGCACCCTCCTCGCCTGGGCTCCCATCGCTGCGTCGTGGCAGTCCCGCACCTTGCTCGGCTCGACCCGGGAGTTCACCCGCCCGACGACGCCCGTGGGTCTTCACGTCCCGGGCATCGCCGGGGAACTCCGGGTCAGCGCCACCCCGACGCTCGGCGCGGCGCTCGTCCACGACCGTCGCACCGACACGGTCACCGCCATCGCGCGCGTAGCGGGCGGCGGCTTCACGCTGGACGCCCCGACGACCCAGTCGCACAAGGTCGACTCCTGGGGGCGCGCGCTGGCGTCCCTGGGCCAGCAGCGGTCCGTACGACGAGTGCAGGTGCTCCTGCGAACGGTGCCGAACGGCGAGTCCAGGGCACGACGGTGGTGGCGGGAGAACGCCGCAGTCGACGCTCCGTTCGCCGCCACGGTCCTGGCCGACCTGCTCGACGACGCCTACTACCTCACCCGGCGGCCCGAAGCCCTCCTGGCCCTTGCGCTGCGCTCACCGCGCCGCGGTACCCGGCGCATCAGTCCCGACGGCGCAGCGCGGCTCGAGCAGGACCTGCTCGCCCTCGTCGACGTCCTGACTGCGGCGGACCTCACCGTCGAGGAGTGGGTGAACCCAGCCAAGGTCTCGGGGGTCCTGCGCGCCTCCTACGACCCAGCCACCAACTCCTCGCCGACCGGAGCAGCAACCGAGTCGTCGCCCTCGATGGGCGTCGAGGAGCACTGGCGGCACCTGCGCACCGACTCAGCGGTTCACGCGACCTACTGGATCTCCGAGTGGCCGCGCTCGGAGGTGAACCCGGCGTTCCTCCAGCCGCTCGCCCTGTCCCCCGGCGCGTTCCGGACCGTGACCTTGGTGGCCGAGCCCTTGCCGATAACCGCCGCTTTGCGCGAGATCCGCCGGGCCAAGGCCGAACACGCCGCCGACAGCGCCCAACGCTCGCGCATCGGGCAGGTCGAGGACGAGGCCACTCGCGCCGAGATCGACGACCTGATCCGCCGCGAGCAAGAGCTCGTGGCCGGTCACGGGGACATGCGCTTCACCGGCTTGGTCACGGTCACCGCGCCCACCCTCGACGAGCTCGACGCCGCGTGCGCCGCGACGGAGGCCGCCGCCGCGCAGTCGCTGTGCGAGGTGCGGCGCATGGTCGGCCAACAGGGCCTGGCGCACCTAGCCGGTGCGGTCCCGCTCGCGCGGGGTGTGCTATGAACGCCCGCCGCGGCGCGGCCTCCCGGTCCGCACCCTTCCGCCGGCCCTCGGGTCGCTTGGCGCTGCCGGTGAGCTTGCGGCTGCCCGCGCATCGGGCGTCGTCGGCCACCCTCGCGGCGGCCTACCCTTTCCTGGCCGCACGCCCGTGCACAACCGGGGCCCTGGTCGGGATGGACGCGCTGACGGGCGGGCCGTTCTGCTTCGACCCCTGGGCGCTGTACGCGGCAGGGGACCTCACCAACCCGAACGTGGTGCTCGCCGGGGTGATCGGGCAGGGCAAGTCCGCCCTGGCCAAGTCCGTCGCGGTCCGCGCTATCGCCAACGGCCGGCGCGTGTACGTCCCGGGTGACCCAAAGGGCGAGTGGGCGCCGGTCGCCGACGCCGTCGGCGGCGTCGTCGTACGCCTGAGGGCAGGCGGGGCAACACGCCTCAACCCCCTCGACGCGCACGGCATGCACCCGGATCAGGCGCACGGACCTCGCCTCCGCCTACTGACGGCCCTCTCAGAGTCGACCCTTCGCCGCGACCTGCGCCCAGCCGAGCACGGCGCACTCGACGCGGCAATGACGGCCGTCGAACACCGGCCCCACCCCACGCTGCCCGATGTCGTCGCTGCTCTCGCCGAGCCCACCACGTCCTCTCGACGAGCCCGTGACGTCCCGGTCTTCGCTCTGGCGGAGGACGGCCGCGACCTCGTCCACGGATTGCGGCGCCTGATCCGTGGCGACCTCGCAGGGCTGTTCGACGGCCCCTCCACCCAGGTGCTCGACGCGTCCGCGCCGATGACGGTCCTGGACCTGTCCGGGCTCGGCTCCAACGACGAGGC
>CAZSQE010000446.1:0-2433 GCA_964608905.1 uncultured bacterium
GCCGCTCGGCCAGAGGAGGGGCGGTCGCGGCCTGCGTGCCTCGGCCACGTCCCAGCCCGCGCGCCTCGTGCCCGCCGCCGCGCAGGCGGCGAAGTCGCTCGCCTGCGCCGGCCTGCCCGGCGAGGTGATGCGCCGCGCCCAGCGCGAGATGGAGCGGTTGCGCCGGCTGCCGCCCAGCTCGCCGGAGGCGGCGCAGATCCGCACCTACCTGCAGTGGCTGTGGGCGCTGCCGTGGGAGCGCCTCGCCCCCGAGGACGCCGACCTCGCGCAGGTCGCCGCGACGCTCGAGCGCGAGCACCTCGGGCTCGAGCGGGCCAAGGAGCGCATGGTCGAGTACCTCGCGGTGCACCGCCTGCGCCCCGACCTGCCGGGACCGGTGCTCTGCCTCGCCGGCCCGCCCGGCACCGGCAAGTCGTCGCTGGCCGCCGCCGTGGCGCGGGCGCTGCGCCGGCCCTTCGTCCACCTCGGCCTCTCCGGCGCCGACGACGTCGCCGGCCTGCGGGGCACGCCGCGCACCCTGCCCGGGGCGCAGCCCGGCCGCGTCGTCCGCGCCCTGCGCGAGGCCGGTGCGCGCAACCCCGTCGTCATGATCGACGGCGTGGACCGGCTGGTCGGCGAGTCCGGGCTGGGCGTGTTCGAGACGCTGCTCGAGCTGCTCGACCCCGCGGCGCGGGCGCGCTTCACCGACCACTACCTGGCGCTGCCGCTCGACCTGTCGCGCGCCGTGTTCATCGTCTGCGCCGGCAACGCCGAACTGCTGCCCGAGCCGCTGCAGGACCGGCTCGAGGTCATCGAGGTGCCGGGCTACGGCGAGGACGAGAAGATCGCCATCGCCCGCCGCTTCCTCGTGCCGCGCCAGCTCCGGGAGCACGGCCTGGCGGCGCGCGACCTGCGCCTGAGCGACGAGGCGCTGCGCGACGTCGTGCGCGGCTGGACGCTGGAGGCGGGCGTGCAGGGCCTGGCCCGGCAGATCGCCACCGTGTGCCGCAAGGTGGCGCTCGACCGGGCCGGCGGCGAGCCGCGCCGCCATGTGGTCACGCCCCGCCGGCTCGAGCGCTACCTCGGCCACCGGCTCTACACGCTCGAGACCGCCGGCAAGACGGACGAGGTCGGCGTCGCCGCGGGCCTGGCCTGGACCTCGACCGGCGGCGAGATCCTCGTCGTCGAGGCGCTCAAGATGCCGGGCGGGGGCCGCGTCGTCACCACCGGCCAGCTCGGCGAGGTGATGAAGGAGTCGGTGCAGGCGGCGCACTCCTTCGTGCGCTCGCGCGCCGACGTGCTCGGCATCGACGCCGAGGCCTTCGCCAGCCACGACATCCACATCCACTTCCCGGCCGCCGGCGTGCCCAAGGACGGCCCGTCCGCCGGCGTCACCGTCGGGCTGGTCATCGCCTCGGTGCTGAGCGACCGCCCCATCCGCCACGACGTGGCCATGACCGGCGAGGTGAGCCTGCGCGGCCGCGTGCTGGCGGTGGGCGGGCTGCGCGAGAAGGCGCTGGCCGCGCACCGCGCCGGCTTCCGCACCGTGCTCTACCCGGCGGTGAACCGGAAGGACCTCGAGGAGATCCCCGCCGACGTGCGCCAGCGGATCGAGCTGGTGCCGGTGGAGACGATGGAGGACGTGTTCCGCCTGGCCCTCGACCACGTCATCGTGCCGCAGTGCGTGGACGGCGGCTACGTCATCGAGGTGGACGAGGACGCGCTGCCCGGCGCCGCGGCCGACGCGCCCGAGGCCGCGCCGCCGGCCGCCGCGACCGGACCGCGCGCCGACGGGCCGCCGCGGCTGCTCGGACCGGACGGCCGGGAGCTGTAGGGACGGCGCGCCCGGGCGCGCGCCGGATCAGCCGCCCGCGCCGGGCGCGTCGGGACGGCGCTGGTAGACGTGGATGACGTGGGGCGAGCGCGGCAGGTAGGACTCCGCCGCGTCCCCCCACACGGTGCGCGAGCCGTCGGGGAACATGTCCACCACCCCGATGCGCCGGTAGTGCGCGGCCACGTAGCGCGCCCCCCAGTGCAGGACGGTCATGTCGGAGGCGGGCGACAGGTTCCAGGTCGTGACCTCCTGCACGAAGACGACGTACGCGGGCCGCGCCGCCTCGATCTCGGCGATCATCTCCGCCTGCATGCGGGCCGCGTAGCGCAGCCCCTCGGTCAGCGGATACATGTAGATGTAGCCCGTGGCCGAGCGACGACGCGCGTGGAAGTAGATCTCCGGCTCCGAGCCGAGCACGGCGATGCGGTCGCCGGGACGGCTGCGCTCGCCGAGGACGCGGCCCACCTCGCGCGCCTCGGCGAAGGGGCAGGTGCCGTAGCGGGCGAGCATCATCGCGCGCGGGCCCGGGGCCCGCAGGATGCCGGACGGGTCGGCCAGCACCCAGGCGCACAGCGCCGCGAAGAGCGCCGCGGCCGCGGCGCTCTTCGCGGCGCTGTGCG
>CAZSQE010000447.1:0-2430 GCA_964608905.1 uncultured bacterium
CTCCCGCCCCGTCCCGTGCGCCGGGCCCGGTCCATCTCGCGCTTGGCGTCCCGCTCGGCGATGGCGTGCCGCTTGTCGTAGGTCTTCTTGCCCTTGCCCACGCCGATGAGGAGCTTGGCGTGGCCGCGCGCGAAGTAGAGCTTGAGCGGCACCAGCGTCTGGCCCTTGCGGGCCACCGCGTCCTTGAGCTTGGCGATCTCGCCGCGGTGCAGCAGCAGCTTGCGCCGGCGCAGCGGGTCGAGGTTCCAGCGGTTGCCCTGCTCGTAGGGGGGGATGTGCAGCTGCAGCACCCACGCCTCGTCGCCCTCGACGGTGGCGTAGGCCTCGGCGAGGCTGGCCTTGCCCTGGCGCAGGCTCTTCACCTCGGTGCCCGAGAGCGCGAGCCCGGCCTCGTAGGTGTCGAGGATGAAGTAGTCGTGGTTGGCGCGGCGGTTCTGCGCGACGAGGCGGTCCGCGGGCGAGGGACCCCGGGTGCGCTCGGCGGAGGGTCGGGTCAGTTCACGCGCCATGGGAGAGGCACCGTCCGCGAGTCCGGCGGTGGGACCGACACGACCGCCTGGCCCCGCCCGGACGGCGGGAAGGCGCCACCCTTCGGATGGGAGTCTGGTGCGGAAGGGGGGATTTGAACCCCCACACCCTTGCGGGCGCTAGACCCTGAATCTAGTGCGTCTGCCAGTTCCGCCACTTCCGCACGCAACAGCGAGGGGGGACTATAGGGTCTGGGGCGGCCGAGCGTCAACGCGGCCCGAAAAACCGCGCCGGGCGTGTCCGGAGCGGGAGCCGCGCGGGGCGGCCGGGTCGCGCGGGCCCGCAGCGGGCCGGGCGCACGGCCGCGCCGCGCACGGCCGCGCGCGACGCCGTCACACCGCCGTTGCCGCATCCCCCCCAGCGCCGCACGCCGCCACGACCCGGGCCCGTCCGGCAAGCACGAGGACGGGCAGCCCTGGGGGGCCACCCGTCCCGTGGTCAGACTGCCGGCCCGGTCTAGCGGGGCAGCAGCACCGAGTCGATGACGTGGATGATGCCGTTGCGCGCCATCACGTCGGTGGCGATGACCAGGGTCGTGCCGTTCAGGTAGACCTTGCCGTCCATGACCGAGATGTCCACCGACTGGCCGTTCAGCGTGGCGGCCGAGGTCAGACCCACCACCGTGCTCGCCGGCACCGCGCCGTCGACCACGTGGTAGAGCAGGATCTGCTTCAGCTGCATCGGGTTCGCGAGCAGCGACTCGAGCGTGCCCGGGGGCAGCTTGGCGAAGGCCTCGTCGGTCGGCGCGAACACCGTGAACGGGCCCT
The DNA here is from genome assembly GCA_964608905.1 of uncultured bacterium. GTDB lineage: Bacteria > Eisenbacteria > RBG-16-71-46 > RBG-16-71-46 > RBG-16-71-46 > JANXPZ01. Next base: position 1,296 of record CAZSQE010000447.1, read on the forward strand.
TCGCGGTGAGCGTGCCGTACAGGCCGGTGGCCTCGAGAGCCGCGAGCAGCGTGGTGAACGAGCCGGCGTCCTTGGCGACCTTGGTGATGGGGAACTTGACGCCGTCCGGCTTGCCCGGCTTGCCCGGCTTGCCCGGCGCCGCCTGCGCGGCGAGGGGGGCGGCCAGCAGGCCGAGAACGGCGACGACGGCCATGGTGCGAACGAGCGGGTTGCGGAACATAGTGGTACTCCCTCGGGTCATGGTCCAGCACTGATGCGGCGTGCGGCGGCGGTGCGACCGCCCCCGTCCGGGTTTCCGCCGCCGGTGCGCTATCCGCACTACAGCGGTCTGCGATTCGATGGACCGTAACCGGGGGGGATTCGAGGAATCGGCCGGGGCGGGTCTCGTATTCACGGCGCGTACACATTCCGGGGCGTCTGCCCCGGACCGTGGTCCCGACGCGGCACCCACGTCACTTGTACAGGCTCTTGATCCTCCCCCAGGTGGACGTCAGCGCCGGCGTGTCGCCGCACAGGTTGGTCACGCCGGGCGAGGGCGCGCAGCCCGTGCCCAGCGGCGGAGTGGTGCCGGTGTAGGGATCGAGCGCGTCGAGGAGCGCCCACTCCCCGCCGTCCACGCGACGGCCCACCGCGCGGTCGCTCGCGGCCTCGTGGGCGCGGTAGGCGTACGAGTCCACCAGCACGGTCTCGGCCCCGGCCACCTGCCAGAGCATCACCGTGTCGCCGCTGTTGCCGAGCGAGAGACCGTAGGCCGGCTGGCCGACGGCCTTCTCCCACGCGTAGGAGTCGCTGCCGTAGACGACGTGCCAGCCGCCCGGCGCCAGCGTGCCGCTGAAGGCGTAGCGCGGGACGAGGTCGCCGTCGGTGAGCAGGTAGGACGACAGGTCCACCACCGTGGCGCCGGCGTTGTAGACCTCCACCCACTCGTCGTCGCGGGTGGAGACGGCGCCGCTGCCGTTCCAGTCGGTGGCCGGACCGGCAAGGAACTCGTTGAGCACGAGCGTGGCCCCGTCCAGGGGGACGGAGCGATCGGCGCCCGGCGGGACGAGCAGGGCGCAGACGAGAGCGAGAGACGTGACGACCAGGTGCATGGCGCGACCTCGCGGGGGCGTGACTCGGGAGCGTGGTGCGGGAG
>CAZSQE010000448.1:0-2429 GCA_964608905.1 uncultured bacterium
CGGCGGCCACGGTGGTCGTGCCGACGAGGGAGCCCGTGCCCGAGGTGAGCTGCAGCGCCACCGAGTCAGCGGCGCTCGTCACCACGTTGCCGTAGGCGTCGCGGAGGCTCACCGCCACGACCGGGTCGAACGCCGCCCCGGCGGCGATGTCCGTCGGCTGCTGCTCGAAGGCGAGGGCGGCCGCGGAGCCCGCGTTCACCACGATGGACAGCGCCCGCGTGGCGGTGTCGCCCACCGCGTCTTCGACCCGTACGACGAAGAACGCCGTATCCGCGACCGTGGTGGTGCCCGTGAGCCCGCCGGTGTCTGGATCGAGAGCGATGCCGGCCGGAAGGCTGCCGTCGGCGATGGTCCAGGCGTATGGCATCGTCCCGCTCGCGGCCACGACCGAGTCCGCGTAGGCGACACCAGCGACCGCTGCGGGCAGCGACGAGGTCGTGATCTCCAGCGGAAGCGCCAGGGCGGAACCGGCCGAAGCGACCGCCGCGAAGGCGATGAGCAATGCTGACATGCCGGGGTGGGCCATGGCGCGCCTCGCGAACGAAGACATCAGCTTCCCTCCTGGCAAGGGCCGGGGGAGCCCGAGTGGGATCGTCGGACGTGGGGTGGGAGCGGTGCGTCCTGCCGGGCGTGTGGGCATAGGCGTGAGGGGCTGGCGCAGCAGGCGCCGGTGTCACTGGGTTCGGAAACGGTTGGCACCGCATGGGCGGACTCCGGGCGAGGCCGGGGTCCGTGCCCGAATCGGTACTCTCAACCTCAAGGATACCATCCCCAAACGGCCTGCGGCGCAGGTCGTTTCGGCCCTGCGCAAGGTTGTGCATCGGGGTGTCAGGCACTGGTGTCTCATTAGCGAGACGGTGATGCCGGAAGCGTTTCCGCTTGGTGCGGCGGGCCAACGAGCGTATCCTCGCGGCAAGCGAGGATCTTGCGCAGGAGGCCGCCACGCGCCAGTGAGTCGCATCCCCCGTTACCATCGCTGGCCGGGGTGTTTCCGGCCCGTGAAGTGCGCGGACGCAAGGAGAAAGGGCCCCAACATGAAGCGTCCTGCTACTCAGTTCGTTGTGTTCATGGTGGCGCTGCTGGTCGTCGCCTGTGCGGCGGCGCCCGCAGCCGCGGACCCGCGTGTCCCGCAGGTCCCCGTGCTCGGCGGGACGCTGCAGGGCTATCTCAACAGCGTGGGCGAGTCGATCAACGTGCTCACCGACCAGAACGCGGTTCAGACGTGGTCGACCACGGTCTCGAACAACTCCACGTTCTCGCTGATGATCGAGTTGGCGAGCGACCCGACCGCCAACGCGATCGGCATCTACAACGCGGGCGAGGTCGCGCCGGCGCTCTACCAGGTCTTCCCGGGCGCGGCGACCGCGGGTTGGTTCGCCACGGCGTCGTTCCGTACCGGCCCGGTCCGGGTCGTCATCAACCTGTTCGACCAGGACGCGATGTGGCAGGGGGCCAACACCTACCTGAACGCGGACCCGGACAACTTCGGGTACTACCTGCAGGGCAACAACGGCCTGTTCTTCACGCAGGACTACCGCAACCCCGGCAGCAGCGTCCAGGCTCTCACGTACGCCGGTACCGGCGTGAACGTGGGGCAGTGGTGGCTGTGCTGGGAGGACGCGCTGGTGGGCGGCGGGTCCGACCAGGACTACGACGACGCCATCCTCTTCCTGGAGTCGGTGACCCCGGTCCCGGCCAACACGATGACCTGGGGCCAGCTGAAGACCATCTTCCGCTAGGCCTCGCTCCCACGGATCTCAGCCCGGCGCTGGCTTCGCCTGCAGCGCCGGGTTTCGTTTCCGGACCCGGCCCGCGTCCGGGCCCGGACGATGGACAGGTGCCGATGCCCCTACGTGTCCCCCGATCGAGCGTGCGCACGGCGCGCGGGCTGACGCTGCTGGCGTTCCTGGCCGCCGGCGTGGGCAGCGCGTCCGGTGGAGCCGGGCCCCCCGGGGGCGGGCTGGCGGAGCTCCTCGCGCCGCCGGGCACGCGCCAGGTCGGCGTCGCGACGATGCTGCACCCGGACCTGACGGTCGGCTACGACCGGCGCGCCCCGCTGGACAGCGTGGTCCACACGCTCGAGAACGGCGCGCGGTGCCGCCGCGTCCTCGGCCGCGACAGCGCCTGGGTGGCGGACTTCACGTGGGTCTACCCGCACCGCGGGCTGCCGGCGCGCTGGTACGACGTGAACGACCTGCTGCGGGTCGGGGATTCCCTCGGGCTCGGCGACACCTCGGACATCGTCCTCACGTTCGGGACCCTGCGCCTCGGCGTCCGCGCGGGGGATCTCGATCAGGCTCGGACGGAGGTGGAGCACCTGCGTCCGAGCGCCATGCCGCGGGCGCTCGTCGGGCGGCTGCGGCTCAAGCTCGAGCGGGCGCGCGAAGAGCTGCGGCGCGCGCCGGGCGAGGGGACGCCGGCGCCCTAGC
>CAZSQE010000449.1:0-2429 GCA_964608905.1 uncultured bacterium
GACCACGCCCCCGCCAGCGCCGCGACCAGCAGGCGGCGGCCGCCCTCGCCCGGCAGCGCGGCGGCGTAGGCGACGGCCAGCAGCCCCAGCCCGGCCGTCCAGGCGGCGTCCACGACGCTGGCGTCGCCGCGCCGGCGCTGCACCTCCCACAGGGCCAGCATCACGAGGGCCATCAGCGCCCAGCCCAGGGCCACCGCCGCGAGGGGCGCGAGTCCCGAAGCGTTCCCGTGCATGCGCAAGGACTACGGCGGCGGCGGCGGCGCGTCAAGCCCCGGCGGCTCCCTGCCCAGCCCGCCGCGGCGGGAGTATGATGCCGCCGGCGGCGCCCACGCGGGCGCCGCGCCGGGAGACGGGATGGAATACAAGGACTACTACGCGATCCTCGGGGTGCCGCGCGACGCCGGCGCGGAGGACGTCAAGCGCGCCTACCGCCGCCTCGCGCGCAAGTACCACCCCGACGTCAGCAAGGAGCCGAAGTCCGAGGCCCGCTTCAAGGAGCTGGGCGAGGCCTACGAGGTGCTGAAGGACCCGGCCAAGCGGGCCGCCTACGACCGGCTCGGCACCGGGTGGCGGCCGGGGCAGGACTTCCGTCCCCCGCCCGACTGGGACACCGGGTTCGACTTCGGCGGCGGCGGCTTCACCGACTTCAGCGACTTCTTCGAGGCGCTCTTCGGCCAGGCGGCCGGTTCCGGCCGCGCGCGGCCCGGCGCCGGGCGCCGGGCCCGGGGCCCGTTCCGGGCCCGGGGCGAGGACCACCGCGCCCGGGTGCTCATCGACCTCGAGGACGCCTACCGCGGCGCCGTGCGCACCCTGGCGCTGCAGGCGCGGGAGGCGGACGCGCGCGGGCGGACGACGGCCCACGAGCGGAAGCTCGAGGTGACCATCCCCCGCGGCGTGCACGCCGGGCAGGAGCTGCGCCTCGCCGGGCAGGGCGGCCCGGGCCCGGGCGGGGGCCCGCCGGGCGACCTGTACCTCGAGATCGCCTTCCACCCGCACCCGCTCTACCGCGTGGAGGCGCGGGACGTCCTCCTCGACCTGCCGCTGGCGCCGTGGGAGGCCGCGCTGGGCGCGGCGGTCAAGGTGCCGACCCCGGGCGGGATGGTGGAGCTGAAGGTCCCGGCCGGCTCGGCCACGGGCGACCGGCTGCGGCTGAAGGGCCGCGGCATCCCGGGCAGCGCGCCCGGCGACCTCTACGTCGTGCTCCAGGTCGTCCTGCCCCCCGCCGAGGGCGAGGCGGCCCGGGCCTTCTACCGCGACATGGCCGCGCGGTTCGCCTCCTTCCACCCGCGGGCGAAGCTGGGGACCTGAAGTGGTCCCGCCGCGGAGCGCCCCGCCCACATCCCGCGACGGGCTGCCGCATCGAACGGACGTGCCGAACCCGACCGTGACCCCGACCCCGGAGACCCCGATGCCGAACCGCCGCCGCACCGGCCGCCTGCTGCTCCCGCTCCTGCTGGTCCTCGGGTCCGCGCCGGCCGCCGCCCGCGCGGAGAAGCTCCCGCCGCTCGAGACCGTGCCCCACGTGGACCTCGCCCGCTACATGGGGACCTGGTACGACATCGCCAGCTTCCCGCAGCGCTTCCAGCGGGGCTGCACGAACACGACCGCGACCTACACGCTGCGCGAGGACGGCACCGTCGAGGTGCTCAACCGCTGCGCCCGCAGCCACCTCGAGGGCAAGCTCACCGCCGCGAAGGGCCGGGCGAAGGTCGTGGACAGGGCCAGCAACGCCAGGCTCAAGGTGAGCTTCTTCTGGCCGTTCTGGGGCGACTACTGGATCATCGACCTCGGGCAAGACTACGAGTACGCCGTGGTCGGACACCCGAACCGCAGCTACCTCTGGATCCTGAGCCGCGCGCCGGCGATGGCGCCGGAGGTGTACGAGGGCATCCTCGAGCGGCTGCGGCGGCAGCGCTACGACGTCACGCGGCTGGTCAAGACGCCGCAGGCCGCGGCGTGATCCAGGACGAGCGCCTGCGGCGGCTGAACGACGGCCACGCCGGTCCCGGCCGCTACGTGCTGTATTGGATGCAGGCGTCCTGCCGCGTCCGGTGCAACCACGCGCTCGAGCACGCCGTGCGCCGGGCCAACGAGCTGGGCCGGCCGGTCGTCGCCTGCTTCGGCCTGACCGCCGACTTCCCCGAGGCCAACGCCCGCCACTACGCGTTCCTGCTCGAGGGGTTGCGCGACGCGCAGGCCGCGCTCGCGGACCGCGGCATCCCGCTCGTCGTGCGCCGCGGGCGACCCGACGAGGTCGCGGCGGAGCTGGCGCGCGACGCCTGCCTCGTCGTCACCGACCGCGGCTACCTGCGCGTGCAGCGCGAGTGGCGCGAGCGCGCCGCGGCGGCCATCCCCCGCGCGCTGGTCGAGGTGGAGAGCGACGTGGTGGTCCCGGTGGAGACGGCCGCCGCCCACGCGCAGTACGCCGC
>CAZSQE010000450.1:0-2427 GCA_964608905.1 uncultured bacterium
CCGCCACACCGGGCGGGAGCGCGGGCGTGGCGACGGCGGCGGTGGGCACGGGTGCAGCAGGCTCCGGCGCGGCGGCGGCGGGCACGGGCGCAGCGGGCTCCAGCGCGGCGGCGGCGGGCGCCTGGAGAAGGGCGGCCACGAGCCCGGGCAGCACGCACCGCGCCAGCCGACGCCTCGTCCTCATCCGCGCTCCTCCCTCCGGTCCCGGGGCCGCCCGCGCCCCGGTGGGCGCCCATGATACCCCGGCCGCGCGGGGGCGGCCCACCGGCTCGTCGCCCGCTTCCGTCGGACGGTCCCCCGCGGGCCCGTCACCGTGGTTCCCCCGGGTCCCCGTGACCACGTGCCCGGAGGGCATCCAGCTCCCGGTCGGCGCCCGTGCCGGGCGCACACGACGACACGGCCGCGGGCGAGAGCGCCCGCGGCCGCGCGGAAGGTCACCGGGGCCCCGTGGCCCGCGGGCTCAACGGATCACGATGAAGCGATTCTGCTCGGTGAACGAGCCCGCCTCGACGCGGTACATGTAGATGCCCGAGACGACCTCCCGGCCGTTCGCGTTCTTGAGGTCCCAGCGCTCGAAGTCGCGCACCGTGTCGTTGTGCTGCAGCACCCGCACGAGGTCGCCGGCCACGGTGTAGATGCTGATCTTGGCCACGCTCGGCAGGTTGATGAAGTGCAGCTCGTTGCCGCCCGGGCGGTCCCAGCGCTCCGACTCGCGGAACGGGTTGGGCACCACCGACACCCCCAGCAGGTTCGCCGCCGGCCCGACCGTCGGCTCGGCGGGCTCGGCGATCAGGTTGGCGAGCTTGCTGTTGAGGTTCGGGCAGGTGGCGGGCACGCCCACCGTGCCGCAGCGGGCGTAGCCGTCGGTCGTGTCGGGCACGAACAGCTCGGCGTAGTCGTTGTCGGAGAGGTTCTTGGCCTCGTAGATCACGGTGTACCAGGTGCGGAAGCCGTCGTGGGGCCCCGGCGGCGCGACCAGAGCCCAGACCGAGTCGCCGCGCGAGATGCACTGGCCTGCCGCGTTCACCCGGCGGCAGACCTTCTGGTAGGAGCCGCTCGAGTCCGGGTCCACGTAGGTGGCGACGCTGTCGTTCATCACGCCGCCCCGGCACTCGAGCTCGAGGGTCGCCGGGTTCACCCGCGAGAAGTTCCACAGCGGCTCGTCGCCCACCTGCACGGAGTAGCGCCGCACCAGCGTCATCGTCGAGGTGTCCGGCGAGTTGACCCCGCGGTAGATGCGGTAGCCGCCGAAGTCGGGCCGCGCCTCGACGCGCCGGTTGCGCAGGAAGCGCACGGTCAGCGTGCGGGCCGCCGGGCGGAGGCTGTCGGGCAGGGGCCCCCGGAAGGTGCCGCCGCAGCGGTTGGGGTAGAGCAGGGTGCTGTCCTGCCAGGCTCCGGGCTGGACCCAGACCGGGATGTGCCAGAACTGCGCGGGGGTCTCCTCCGTCTGCGCGACGGCGGCCGACCGGCTCCCGGCGCCGGCCGTGAGGCCGAGCGCCAGGAGGACGACGAAGAGGAAGGTGCGGACGCGACCAGCGTTTCGAGTCATTCGACGGCTCCCGTTAGCGCCAGCGCTGGAAGGTGTTGGACTTGGCCGGCAGCTGCGGCGTGGCGGGCGGACGCGACAGCGCCCCGGAGGTCCGGCGCGCCCCGGTGGCGGCCGCCGTCACCGCGGGACGCTGCGCCCGGGCCAGCGACGGATTCGACACCACCGTGTTCCTCGTCATGCCCCACATCTGTCCCAGCACGAAGTCCACCAGCCCCTGACACTGCGTGCGCCGGTGGTCCCAGATGCTCGACCCCAGGAACATCACCGATCCGTTCTCGCCGCCCTTGTAGTACGTCATGAGCGCGTTCACGCCCTGCCCCGGCTGCAGCAGCTGCCCCGGGTAGGCCGGAGCGTAGGCGTTGTACAGCGTGTCCAGCGCCGAGTACTCGACGCTCGAGTCGGGCGTCACCTGGATGGTCTCGAGGACGCGGTTCTCGTAGGCCAGGTACTCGATGCTGATGCCCACCTGGCTGTACGCCTGGTTGTTGATGTAGTAGTCCGAGTTCGTCCGGTACGGCGCCAGCGACAGCGGGTCGGTCGCGGGCGTGCGCGACTGCAGCAGCGTCGGCAGGGTGGCGTAGCGCGGGTCGCGGAACGGCAGGCCCGGCCAGGCCCGCGGGTTCGTCGAGGTCGGGTCCCTCTGGTCGTAGCGGGCGAAGCGGATGAAGCCGTTGAACACCCGGAACTCCGAGCGCCAGTGGGCCAGGTCGTACATGAACCGCCCCGCCGTCAGGTCGGGGACCGGGGCCAGGGTGGTGACCAGGGTGGTGTAGGTGCGCACGCCGTTCAGGTCGTTGGCGGTGACGTTCCACGGCGCGTTCGTGGCGTTGCCGAAGCCGCCGCCCAGCGCCCACAGATCGCCGCCCTGGTTCACCCAC
>CAZSQE010000451.1:0-2425 GCA_964608905.1 uncultured bacterium
GAGAGAGCCATGCCCAACGGCCGTTCCCTCAGACGCCGGAGGAGAAGTACGCGGTGGCGGTCGTCGCCTACGCGGAGGAGGTCCTGGAGCGGGTCGGCAAGTGGGTGGAGAAATGGGAGAAGGCCGAACTGGCCTCCAAGGCGCCGAACTGGTTGAGGCATTCTGGTATGACGGCCGAACTCCTCTGCCTGGCGGCCGTGAAGGCCAGGGCCAGGCACTACGGCGGCATGACTTTCTATCTGACCATCCCGCTGTCGTCAAAGGAGTTCCCGGCCAGCGAGGCGATCCGCAAGGCCCTGCTGTGCCCGGCGGGAGAAGAGTGCGTGGAGATGCCTGAAGGGTTCCTGGTTGGGCTCGTCGGGGATGAGCGATTCCCGGCCGCGCCCCGGTGGGTGAGTTACGACAAGCGGGTGGTGGACGTGCCGATGCCGCCGAAGGCGGAGGAGTACCTCCAGTGCCTGGAGGCGTTCGCGGCCAGGTACCACGTCGAATTGCCGGAGGCACCGAAAGAGGAGCCCGGTCAACCGGTCAACGAGTCAACCAGTCAACCGGCCGTCCCGTCGCCCGAGGTGAAGAAGCGGCTGACGACGGTGGCCACGGGTGGGCGCAAGGAGGCCCTCGCGGCGCTGGCAAAGTGCGGCGTGGAGGACCTGGAGGCCGTCCGCGGGCTCCAGAACCTCAAGGGCGACTGGCGGCGGGCGGCCGTCACCGACTGGATCCGCGGGGCCGAGGGGCCGCAAGCCTGACCACCTGGGCTTCTCATGCCGCCGGGCCAACCAGGAACGGACGCTCCGCACCAGGCGCGGATGACCGCGGCGGATTGTGAGTAGTGTTGTGCTAAAAACGTGAGTGGCGCAAGTCGAGGTCTGCCAATGGTCAATCGTCAATCGTCAATCGTCAATGGGACGGGCACTCGGGAGTGGTCGACGGCGTCGGCCAACTGCCGCCTGGGCTGCTCGCACGGGTGCCTCTACTGCTACGCCCGGGCGGATGCGCTGCGGTGGAAGCGGATCGCGTCGGCGAGCCAGTGGACGCGGGAGAGGAATCTGCCGCCGCCGAAGAAGTTCCGCAAGCGGCCGGGCGTCGTGATGTTCCCGACGACGCACGACATCACGCCGGCCAACCTCGACCACTGCCTGGCCATGCTGGAGGGGCTGCTGAAGGCCGGCAACCAGGTCCTGATCGTGACCAAGCCGCACGCGAGTTGCATCGCGGAGATCTGCCGGCGGTTGCGCGCCTACGGCGGCGTGGGCGCAATCGCGGACCAGGAGCGGATCGAGTTCCGCTTCTCGATCGGGGCGGTGTCTCCGGACGCGCTCGCGTTTTGGGAGCCGGGTGCGCCGGACCTGGAGGAACGCATGGCTGCGCTGTGGATCGCCCACGGCGTGGGCTTCGCAACGAGCGTCTCGTGTGAGCCGCTGCTGGAGCCTGAGCGGGCGGTGGAACTCGTCGCGTCGGTCGAACCCCACGTGACGGAGACGATCTGGATTGGCAAGGCGAACCGGCTTCTGGCGCGGACGGACTGGTGTTATGAGGACGCCGACGGGCAGGTGTGCATTCCCACGTTGGAGGCCGAGATCGAGCGGATTGAGGCGTGGCAGACTCCGGAGGCCTGCCGGCGGGTCTACGAGGCCCTCAAGGGCAACCCGAAGGTGCGTTGGAAGGACTCGTATCGGCTGGCGTTTTATCGGAAGTCGATAAGTTTGGGCTGCGCGGCGTGCGGGCAGGGCAAAGGACCGCCATGGCGAAGATCGTGAAAACGGCGGCCAACCGATGGAGCGGAACGGGCGAGAGCAATCCGCCTCGGGCGGCGTCATCTCCCCCGAAGCCCGACGCGAGCATGGAACCGCCGGCGGGGACGGTCTGGCACGTGGTCGGCTGGGAGAAGGCTTACGAGCCGGATGACTCACTCCGGCGAGGTCAGAAGAGCGCTCTGCGGTACGCCAAGAACCATCTGGAAATGCTGGAGGTGGGGCTGGATCGTCAACAGGTCGCCCTGCGGAGGCTGATGCTGGTGGGGAAGCCCGGCGGTTTCGAGGCGTGGGGCGTCTTCCAGTGCATTGTGACGGCCGTCGCCGATCGGGGAGAAGGGCGGGGATACCTGTGGAATGACGAGGGACAGCCAGCCAGCGTGACGGAGATCGCGATCCTGATCGGAGCGACCAGGACGCAGGTGAGAAGGGCACTGGCCATGCTGGCCGGCAAGTACATGGAACTCGCGCCGACGGGCGGACAGCGATTTATCCCGCCGCCCAGGGCGATCATCGAGCGGAATGATGGTGCGGCCAGCCCGGGGGCGATGGCGGGGCAACCCTCCCAAACGTCGAATTCCTGCGGACAACAGAACGTGCCCGCCGGCAATGACTTGGGACGGAGAGCGGAGGAGTCTGCGGACGGCGGTCCGCAGAAGGGGGGGGTGCAAGGG
>CAZSQE010000452.1:0-2424 GCA_964608905.1 uncultured bacterium
GCGGCACGCTCGCCGCGCGCGCAGCGCGCGGCGAGCGTGCCGCCGGTCGAGAGCGCCGCGCGCATCGCGCCGCGCGCGCCCGCCTCGTCGTAGAGGGCCAGCGTCTCCTCGGTCTCGCCCGAGTAGGACGAGAGCAGCGCCAGCGCGTCGGACCCGACCCAGCCGGGCCAGCGGTAGCCGCGCACGACCTCGAGCGGGTGCGGCAGCGCGTCCTCGTGCAGGCCACGGGTGAGGTCGGCGGCATGGGCGGCTCGAGCCGGCTCAATGCGCGTTCCTCCGCCGCCCCTGGTTGCGGGGCAGCAGCCGGTCGGTGTGGCGCACGAGCACCTCCTTGACCTCGTCGGCGGTGGACTGCGCCAGCGCCTCGGCGGCCAGCGCCTTCGCCCCCTCGTAGGTCACGCCGCGGATGGCCGACTTCACGCGGGGCAGGTCGAAGCAGGCGACCGACAGCTCGTCCACGTCCAGCCCCACGAGCAGCACGGCGATGTGCGGGTCGCCGGCCATCTCGCCGCACACGCCCACCCAGCGGCCGGCGGCGTGCCCGGCCGCGACCGTGTGCCGGATGCTGCGCAGCACGGCCGGGTCGAGCGGCTCGTAGAGGCGGGCCAGGCGCTCGTTGCCGCGGTCCATCGCCAGCGTGTACTGGGTCAGGTCGTTGGTGCCGATGGAGAGGAACCGGGCCTCGCGCGCCAGCTCGTCGGCCATCCACACCGCGCTCGGCGTCTCGATCATCAGCCCGATCTCCAGCTCGGGGTCGTGCGGCACGCCGGCCGCGGCGAGGTCGGCGCGCACCGCGGCGCACATGGCCTGGGCGCTGCGCAGCTCGACGAGGTTCGAGACCATCGGGAACATGACGCGCACCCGGCCGTGCGCGCTGGCGCGGTAGATGGCCCGCAGCTGGGTGCGGAAGACGTCCGGGAACTCGAGCGACAGCCGGATGCCGCGCCGCCCGAGGAAGGGGTTGCTCTCGTGCGTGGTGCCGAGGTACGAGGCGACCTTGTCGCCGCCCACGTCCATGGTGCGGAACAGCACCGGGCGCGGGTGCATGCGCTCGACCACGCCGCGGTAGGCCTGGTACTGCTCCTCCTCCCCCGGCAGCTCGAGCCGGCCGAGGTAGAAGAACTCGGTGCGGAACAGCCCGATGCTGTCGGCGCCGACGCTGAGCGCGCGCTCGGCCTCGCCGGGCAGCTCGAGGTTGGCCCCGAGGGCGATGGCGTGCCCGTCCTTCGTCACCGCCGGCTGGTCCTGGATGACCAGCAGCGAGCGGTCCTCCTCCTCGATGCGCTTGCGCCGCGCGGCGAAGAACGCGCGGGTCTCGGCGTCCGGCTCGGTCTCGACCGTGCCGAGGAAGCCGTCCACCGCCACCTCCATGCCGTCGGCGGTGTGCTGCATGATGCCGCGGCAGGAGACGACCGCCGGGATGCCGCGGCCCCGCGCCACGATGGCGCAGTGCGAGGAGCGCGAGCCCACCTCGGTGACCAGGCCGAGGACGCGCTCGCGGTCGAGCAGGGCCACCTCGCTCGGCGCCACGTCGTGCGCCACCAGCACGCACGGCCGGTCGGACCCGAGCGGGGCGCGCGGGCCGGTGCCGAGCAGGTGGCGCAGCACGCGCCGCTCGACGTCGAGCACGTCGGCCTGCCGCTCGCGCAGGTGCTCGGAGCCGGCGCCGGCGAGCGTCGTGGCGACGCCGGCCATGTGGCCGCGGAACACCCAGGCGGCGTTGCGGCGCCCCTTGCGGATGCCCTTCTCGACCGCCCGCAGCAGGTCCGGGTCGTCGAGGATGAGCAGGTGGGCGTCGTAGATCTCGGCCTCGGTCTCGCTCAGCTCGCGCGAGATGCGGTCGCGGATGCTGAGCAGGTCGGCCCGCGAGGCCGCCAGCGCGGCCTGGAAGCGCCCGACCTCCGCGTCCACCGCCCGGGCGGCGACCGGCGTGTCGCGCACCGCCAGCTCCTCCTGCTCGTGGCGGAAGATGGGGGCCACGCCCACGCCCGGTGAGGCGGCGATGCCGGTGTACTTCATGGCTCCCCTCCGAACTTGCCGTCCACCAGTTCGCGCAGCGCGGCCAGCGCCTGCTCGGCGTCCCGGCCCACGGTGCGCACGCGGATGGTGCTGCCCTCCTCGGCGGCCAGCATCATGACGCCCATGATGCTCTTGCCGTTCACCTCGAGGTCGTCGCGCCGCACGTAGATCTCGGCGGCGAAGCGGGCCGCGGTCTTCACGAACAGCGCGCAGGCCCGGGCGTGCAGCCCGAGCTGGTTGCGGATGAACAGATCGGCCTCGGCCACGCCCGCCCCTCCCGCCGCGCCGGACGGCGTCCCGGCGGCGCTCATCGCAGCCACGCGGCGGCCACGCACAGCACGCCGGCCCCCAGCGCCCACTCGCTCGGCGAGGGACGCGGCCTCAGCCCCACGACGAAGCCCAGCC
>CAZSQE010000453.1:0-2411 GCA_964608905.1 uncultured bacterium
CCCCGGGCGAGGGGGCGCGCGCCGTCCGAGCCGGGGAGTAGACCACAGGGGCCGCCCGCGCGGAAAGTCGCTCCCGGAGCGGCCTCGGCCGCCCTTGTCGGGGCGCGCCCCCTCGCGCTAGTTTCGCGTCGATCCCCGGCGCCGGCCGCGGCCGCCCGGGCCCGCTCGAACCGACCCGTCCCGGCCGCGCCCCGCGCGGCGGACCCACGCCAACGACAGGAACGGCCATGCGCATCGGCATCTTCACCGGCGGCGGCGACGTCCCCGGTCTCAACTCGACGATCAAGGCGGCGGTCTACCGGGCCACCGACGAGGGCCACGAGGTCATCGGCCTGCGGCGCGGCTGGGCCGGCCTGCTGTGCCTGGACCCCGCGGACCCGCAGACCAGCGAGCAGCTCGTCGTGCCGCTCAACCGCGTGAACACGCGCACCATCGACCGCAGCGGCGGCACCTTCCTGCACACCTCGCGCACCAACCCCGGCAAGGTGAGCCCGCATTCACTGCCGGCGTTCCTCAAGGGCACCTACGCCGAGCCGGGCCCGGAAGGCCGCTTCGACTGCACGCCGCACGTCCTGAAGGTGCTCGAGCACCTCCGCCTCGACGGCCTGATCGCCATCGGCGGCGACGACACCCTCTCCTACGCGGTGCGGCTGCACCGCGAGGGCGTGCCCATCGTCTGCGTGCCGAAGACCATGGACAACGACGTCCACGGCACCGACTACTGCATCGGCTTCTCGACCGCCGTCACGCGCAGCGTCGAGTTCATCCACTCGCTGCGCACCGCCGCCGGCTCGCACGAGCGCATCGCCGTGATCGAGCTGTTCGGCCGCTACTCGGGCGAGACCTCGCTCATCTCCGCCTACCTGGCGGGCGTGGACCGGGCGGTGATCTCCGAGGTGGACTTCGACGTGGACAAGCTGGTGGACTTCCTGGTGGAGGACCGCCGGCTCAACCCCAGCTCGTACGCCATCGTCACCATCTCCGAGGGCGCCAAGCCCATCGGCGGCGAGATGCACCTGAGCGGCGTGGCCGACGCCTACGGGCACAAGAAGCTGGGCGGCGTCGGGCTCTACCTCTCGGGCGAGATCGAGAAGCGCTCGGGCGTCAGCACGCTCTACCAGCAGGTCGCCTACCTGATGCGCAGCGGCGAGCCCGACGCGCTCGACCGCATGGTGGCCACCACCTACGGCTACCTGGCCACCGACCTGCTGCTGAAGCGGCAGAGCGGGCGGATGGTGGCGCTGCGCGACGGCAAGTACACGACCGTCTCCGCCAACGTCATCGCCGAGGGCCGCAAGCGCGTGGACGTCGACGAGTTGTACGACGTCGACAACTACCGCCCGAAGGTCGCCCACCTGCTCGGCAAGCCGATGTTCCTCTACTAGGGCCGTGCCCGGGCGACCGTTCACCATCCTGCTGCTCGTGGCGGGGCTGCTGGCCCCCGCCACGGCCGTCGCGGCGCCCCCCGCGCTCGAGCGCGGGGTCGTGGCGGCGCCCGAGTCGCTGGCCGCCGAGGCCGGCGCGGCGGTCCTGCGCGACGGCGGCAACGCGGTGGACGCGGCGGTGGCGGTGCAGTTCGCGCTGGCGGTGACCTTCCCGCGCGCCGGCAACATCGGCGGCGGCGGCTTCATGCTGGTGCACACCGACTCGGGCGACGTGAGCCTCGACTACCGCGAGACCGCGCCGGCGGCAGCCACGCGCGACATGTACCTGGACTCGACCGGCGCCATCGTGCCCGGCCGGAGCCTCGACACGCACCGCGCCGCCGGCGTGCCCGGCACGGTGGCCGGGATGTGGCTCGCCCACCGGCGCTTCGGCTCGCTGCCGTGGGCCCGCCTGCTCGAGCCGGCCGTCCGGCTGGCCGAGCGCGGCTTCGTCCTGCCCCCGCGCACCGCCGCCGACTTCGCCGGGGAGGGCCGCAACAACTTCCGTGACTACTTCCGTGGCGCCGCCGGCGACACGCTGCGCCAGCCCGAGCTGGCCGCCACCCTGCGCCGCATCGCCGAGCACGGCGCCGACGGCTTCTACCGCGGCGAGACGGCGCGGCTCATCGTCGAGGAGATGCAGCGCGGCGGCGGGCTCGTCGCGCTCGAGGACCTGGCGGGCTACCGCGCCGTCTGGCGCCCGCCCGTGACCGGGACGTACCGCGGCTCGCGCGTCGTCTCGATGGGGCCCCCCTCCTCCGGCGGGGTCGGGCTCATCGAGCTGCTGAACCTGTTCGAGCGCCTCGAGCCGCAGGGGCACGCCAGGGGCGACGAGGCCCTCCTCCCCCTCGCGCCCCTCCACATGCACCTCGTGGCCGAGCTGGAGAAGCGCGTCTTCGCCGACCGCACCGAGTACCTGGGCGACCCGGACTTCGTGAACGTGCCGGTGGACTCGCTGATCTCCAGGACCTACGCGGCCCGCCGCGC
>CAZSQE010000454.1:0-2407 GCA_964608905.1 uncultured bacterium
GGTCCCAGCGGTCGTGGACGACGTGCCGCTGCGCGTTCTGGTACACGCCCACGTTGACGAGGGCGACGGCGAGCACCGCCAGCGCCGCGATCCCCGCCGTGATGCGGCGCGAGTCGCGCTGGGCCTGGTCGCCCCGGCCGAGGAAGAAGCTGACGGGGTCTCCGGTGGAGCCCGCCGCAGGCGCCGGGGCCGCCGGCACGTCCCGGCTCCCGGCCCGCATCCCTGGGGACTGAAGTTCGGCGTCCATGTCTCTCCGAGTCTGGGGTGGAGGTCTCGGAGGGTTCATCGGCAGCCGGGCGCCCCGCCTTGAGGCGAAAGCGGGCGCGCCGGCCGGGGCCAACCCGGCCCCGGGCAGGGCGCTACGGGCGCCGGCCGGGAGGCGGACTCAGCCCTTCTGCCAGTACTTGGGACGGAGGTTGGCGGGCAGGACGCGCTTGCGCAGCCGGAGGCTGCGGGGGGTGACCTCGAGCAGCTCGTCCTCGCGCACCCACTCGAGCGCCTGCTCGAGCGACATGCGGTGGACCGGGAAGAGGTAGACGCCCTCCTCGGAGGTGGAGGAGCGCATGTTCGTCAGCCGCTTCTCCTTGACGATGTTGACGTCGATGTCCTCCTCGCGGGTGTTCTCCCCCACGATCATCCCCTCGTAGACGCGCTCGCCCGGCTCGATGAACATCTCGCCGCGGTCCTGCAGGTGCTCGAGGGCGTAGGCGGTGACCTTGCCCGGCCGGTCGGCGACCAGCGCGCCGGTCACCCGGTGCGGGATGTCGCCGTACCACGGCTCGTAGCCGTCGAACAGGTGGTTGAGCAGCCCGGTGCCGCGCGTGTCGGTGAGGAACTGGCTGCGGAAGCCGATGAGGCCGCGCGAGGGGATGCGGAACTCGAGCCGCACGCGCCCGGTGCCGTGGTTCACCATGTTGAGCATGCGACCGCGGCGGATGCCGACCTTCTGCGTCACCACCCCGACGTACTCCTCCGGGCAGTCGATGACCAGCTTCTCGACCGGCTCCTGACGCACGCCGTCCACCTCCCGGGTGATGACCTCGGGCTTGCTGGCGGCCAGCTCGTAGCCCTCGCGGCGCATCATCTCGATGAGGATGGCCATCTGGAACTCGCCGCGCCCCGAGACCTCGAAGGCGTCGGGCGTCTCGCCCGGCTCGACCCGCAGGCTGACGTTGGTCAGCAGCTCGCGCTCGAGGCGCTCCTTGAGGTTGCGGGAGGTGATGTAGCGCCCCTCCTGCCCGGCGAAGGGCGACATGTTGACCTGGAACACCATGCTGACGGTGGGCTCGTCCACCGTGACGTGCGGCAGCGGCCGCGGGTCCTCGGCGTCGGTGATGGTCTCGCCGATGTTCACCTCGGCGAACCCGGCCAGCGCCACGATGTCGCCGGGGCCCGCCTCGTCCACCTCGGCCCGCTCGAGGCCCTCGAAGGCGTACAGGTTGGTCACGCGGGTGCGCACCGCCTGGCCGTCGAGCCGCACCAGCACCACGTCCTGGCGGGCGCGCACCCGCCCGTTCACGATGCGCCCGATGGCCAGCCGGCCGACGTAGTCCGAGTAGTCCAGGTTGAGCACCAGCATCTGCAGCGGCATGTCCGGCTCGTAGCGGGGAGCCGGGATGGTGCGCAGGATCTCGTCGAACAGCGGCTGCAGCCGCTGGTCGGGACCGTCCGGCTCGAGCCGGCAGACGCCCTCGCGGGCGATGGTGTAGAGCACCGGGAACTCGAGCTGGTCCTCGGTGGCGTCGAGGTCGATGAACAGGTCGTAGACCTCGTTGAGCACCTCGCCCGGGCGGGCGTCCTTGCGGTCGATCTTGTTGATGACCACGATCGGCGGCAGGCCGAGCTCGAGCGCCTTGCGCAGCACGAAGCGCGTCTGCGGCAGCGGTCCCTCGCTGGCGTCCACCAGCAGCAGCACGCCGTCCACCATCTTGAGCGTGCGCTCGACCTCGCCGCCGAAGTCGGCGTGCCCCGGCGTGTCCACGATGTTGATCTTCGTGCCGCCGTGGCGCACCGCCGTGTTCTTGGCCAGGATGGTGATGCCCTTCTCGCGCTCGAGGTCGCCCGAGTCCATGACCCGCTCGACCACCTCCTGGTTCTCGCGGAACACGCCGCTCTGCCAGAGCATGGCGTCCACCAGCGTGGTCTTGCCGTGGTCCACGTGCGCGATGATGGCGATGTTGCGCAGGTCCTCGCGGACCGCGCCCGGTCGCGGGGCGCCCGTCGCGGCGGGCGGATCGAGCGGGCCGCTCATCGCGCCTCCCCCGTCGGGGCGGCGGCGCGCGGGCCGAGGTAGCCGGCGAGCGCGTCCCAGTAGCCCGGCTGCGCGTCGAGCGCGTCGTAGGAGTAGATCGCCACCGCGCGGTAGCCCATCTCGACCGCCCCCTTGATCTTGGCCGCGGCCGCGGCC
>CAZSQE010000455.1:0-2405 GCA_964608905.1 uncultured bacterium
CAACTCGGTCACCCCCGCCGACCGCGGTCCGCCCAGGCGCCGCAGGAGCCGCCCCTGCGCGTCGAACAACTCCACGCGCAGCTCGCCCGGCGTGCGCAGCGCGAAGCGCAGCGTCGCGCCGCCGCGGACCGGATTGGGCCCGGCCGAGAGCAGCAGCGCCGGCGGCGCGGCCTCGTCCACGCCGACCGTCCACGCCGGACCGGCCAGGACCGCGACCGTGCCGAGCGCGGCCCGGGCGAAGCGGGTGAAGTAGCCGGCGTCGAGGGTGGAGACGCGGTCGTTCACCGTGTGGTAGTGGGGCGTGAAGTCCTGGAAGTCCTCGATGCCGAGGATGGCCGGGTAGCCGGCGTCCCAGAACGAGGCGTGGTCGCTGGCCGAGGACGAGGTGGTGGTCAGCTTCTCGGGCAGCAGGCCGAGGGCGTAGGTGGTGTTCACGTCGAGGAAGGCGTCGGCCACGGCGCCGGACGACGCCCCGGTGCCGGCGTGCAGCTCGACGACGTCCTGGTCGTTCGACTCGTAGGCGATCATGTCGAGGTTCACGACGCCGTCGATGGTGTCGCCGCGGGCGGCGGCGTTCGAGGCGTACACGCCGCTGCCCACCAGCCCCTGCTCCTCGCCGGTGAAGCAGACGAAGCGCACCGTCTTCTCGAACGGCATGGCAGCCATGATCTGCGCCGCGCGCAGCACGGCCACCGTGCCGCTGCCGTTGTCGTCCGCCCCCGGCGCGTCCACCATCGGGTTGCCCGAGGTGTCGTCGAGGTGCGCGGTGAGCAGCACCTGGCGGCCGGGGCGCGTGCTGCCGGGCCGCGTGGCGATGACGTTGCGCCAGCTCCCGGCCAGCCGGCCCGACTGCGTCGTCCAGCTCTGGCCGCCGTCCTCGGTGCGCAGCACGACCCCGGCCCCCGCGACCCAGCCGTGCAGGCCGTCGGAGAAGTCGAGGCTGTAGAAGTCGGCCGTGGTGGGCACCGGCACCACCGTCCAGTTGGCGCCGCCGTCGGTGGTGTGCAGGACGGTGCCGCCCCAGCCGGCCACCCACGCCTCGGTGGCGCTGATGGCGTCCACGCCGTAGAGGTACACGTTGGGCGGCGAGGTCTGCCTCGTCCACGAGGCGCCGCCGTTCGTGCTGCGCAGGATCGTGCCGCCCCAGCCGACGGCCCAGCCGTTCAGCGGGTCGGCGAAGCGGACGCCGTAGAGCCGCTCGGCGGTGGGCGTGGTGACGGTGGCCCAGTCCGTGCCGCCGTTCACGGTGCGGACGATGGTCCCGTTGCGGCCGCAGGCCCAGCCGCTGTCGGCGCTGACGAAGTGGACCGCGTAGAGCCGGTTCGTGGTCGTGCTGGTCTGGGCACTCCAGCCGGCGCCGCCGTTGACGGTGCGCTGGATCCGTCCGCCGTCGCCCACCGCCCAGCCCACGGAGGTGCTGGGAAAGTGGACGCCGTAGAGCGCGAGGCTCGTGCCGCTCGTCTGCGCGGCCCAGTTGGCGCCGCCGTCGTTCGAGCGGCGGATCGTGCCGGCGAGCCCCACCATCCACAGCGTGTCGGGCGCGGGCGAGCACACGTCCCAGCAGTCCTGCGCCGTGCCCGACGCCTGGCTGGCGAAGCTCGCGCCGCCGTCGCCGGTGTGGTCCACGCGGCCGCCGCTGCCGCAGAACCAGCCGCCGAGGTGGTCCGGGGCGGCGTACACGCCGTAGATGGTCCCGCCGAGGTAGGCCTCGTATTCCGTCGCCAGCCCGGTGGCCTGCAGCGTCTCGAAGGCGAACTGCTCGGCCGTGCGGCAGCCCGCGGCCGGCGAATAGCGCGTGGCGATCCAGGTGGGCGCGCCCCCGACGACCGACTCGAGCTCGCCCGAGAGGCCGTTCAGCATGTTCACCAGGCCGTCCTGCCCCATCTGGTCCATGAGCCACTGCACGCGCTCGTCGTAGGCGGCGGCCGAGCGCACCTCGGCCTCGGGCACCGCGCCCGCCGGCGCGGCGGTGACACGGCGCGCCTCGTAGCCCAGCGCGAGCAGCGCGCGGATGGCGGACTCGGTCCCGGTGACGAGGGAGCCGCCCTCCCACTCGGCGAGGACCTCGACGTCCGGCAGCGACGCCGCGACCGCGCGCGGCCAGGCCTCGACCAGGTAGAGCCGCCCGTCCGTCGCGGCGAGCGCCTGCTCGACCACGGCCCTCGGCACCACCGGGCCCGCGGTGGCGGCCACCGGCGCCTGGACGAGGAGGACACCGACGACCAGCGGCCAGGCGAACGCGGAACGGGCGCGAGGAGCAGGCACGAGATCCTCCCGTGGGGTCGTATCCCGGGCGACGGTGCGGCCGGGCGGTCGCCCGGCCGGAAGAGCGGATGACGATGGGAATAGTGTCTCACATCGGCGCGGAGCACGGGGCGCGGAGCACGGGGCGCGGGGCGCGGGAC